>JBFMCM010000001.1:0-7486 GCA_040754355.1 Chloroflexota bacterium
CCCGGACCGCGACTACACCTACTACGTCTGGGAGCGTTCTACCTGCACCTATTTGGCCACCAAACCAGGCGGCTCGTGCTCCCTGACCCTGTACTACCCTCCTCACTCCTGTGTGGCTGCCGCTTACACGGCTGGCTTTTTCAACAACGCCCCGACTGCCTGCGGCGCGGCCTGGGGCGGGACCTGCGGCGTGGACTTCACTTGCAGCATCAGCCTGACCGGTGACAGCGTGGGAGGCTGCTCTCAGGGCGAGACCGGCTGCACCAGCACAGAACATACCGGCACCCACCCGCCCGCCACCATCAGCGGGAACATCAGTTGCTCCCAGACTGGCAATATCGGCTGGTGTGTGGGCACAGCCAGCCTGTCGCTCAGCGCCAATGAGCCTGTGGGTGGATACAACATCCTGCTGATCGAAGGGACGCGCAATGGGGAGACCTTCGCCTGTCCCGGCTCTGCCTGCAGCGTGCCGCTCACCCAAGGCCAGAACGACTTCACCTACTGGGCGCTCTCCTCCTGGGGGGATAGTTCCCTGATGGGCTCATCAAGCGGTAAGGTGGACAGCCAGCCGCCGCAGGTCAGCCTGACCGGACCCTCCTCCTTCTGCCCGGAGTGCGGCGAGAGTCTGAGTGTGAACCTGACTGCCTCGGACGCCGCCAGCGGCGTCTCCTCCTGGACCTTGACCCTGGACGGTGCCCCCCTGACGGGTGGTTCGGGTTCAACCAGCCAGACCTACACCGTTCCATCCGCCGGTCTCGCGGCTGGTTCCCACACTCTGAACCTTTCTGCTTCTGATATCGCCGGGAATGTCACCACCACCACATTGACCTTCACCCTGCTCCTGCCCACGCCCACTCCCACCCCGACCTTCACTCCCACCCGGACTTTCACCTCCACTCCCACCCCGATCTTTACTTCCAGTCCCTCGTCAACGCCAGTCCCTGGCCAGCCGGGGAACCCTCCCGCGGGGCAATCTACCAGCCAACCTGATTCATCCTCTCCTCTCGTGCAAGGGACACCCACCAGTCTTACAGTGACTCCTACTACCACAGACCAGCCAGGCAGCGGTCCCTTGACTGCTCCAGCAGCCTCCTCCGGCCAGGATGGTGATGCCAGCAGTGGGGACAGTATAATCATAGGCCAAGAGCAGCCAGCCGCCCTGCCGCCCATCGTGGACAACGTCATCTGGGGCGCGGCGGCAGCGGCAGCCATTGGAACGGTGACAATGTATGTCCTCGAACAGGAGAAGAGGCGCAAGGAAGAGGAAGCCCGGATCCGGGCCGAAGCCGAGCGCGCCAATGCTGAAGCGAGGGCAATAGAGAAGGGATATGAATCTTATGAGGACATGGTGGAAACTGAAGCCAAAGCTGCTTTCGATGCGAATTGGAACGCGATGTTGGCAGCGTCCCAAACTGCCGCGGCGATTCAACCAGGAATCTCAAGTGGAAGACATTTGAAAGAACATGAGAAACCCACTCAGACACCTCCCCCGCCCTCGAAATCGAAGGAAATCAGTCCTCGGTTGATAAAGGAGGCGCAACAAACAGGTCATTTGCAGATAACCCCCATCTTTGCTACACCCACACCAACAGCCGCTCCAACACCGACGCCGACTATTATTCCTTACCAGGAATATAAAACTGTTGGTTCTCTAACCTCTTTTGAGGCAACTATCGGTGGACCAGTAGCGCATAATGCCCATCTGTTACTGGCCCAAGCCAATCAATTCTATTTTTGGAGCAACAGCGATCCTGGCGGCAACACATCTCCACCTGTGCCGCCAAACTACGACAAGAATTTCCCTATACCGCTTGACCCCAATTCTTATAAATTTCCTTTGGGCGAGATCCCTGATTTGTACGAATACACAGGAGGAAGAATACCCTTTGTGTGTGGCGATGTGCCAGATTGGGCTTATTATCTTGCTGGTTATAATCTGCAACGAATATATCCACAATCGTCTTTATATCAAAACCGATGGCCGCGATCGGCATACGGTTATCTGACGATGTTGTATCAGACAGGAACACTACATATTTTCGAGATTGGTTCGAATGAAAATTTTGTTGACACTCCAGAACTTGGTGATGTGATGATTGTGCAAACCAGCCCAGATTGGGGGGATGTTTATGGCGCCGAGCACGTTTTCTTGGTTTCGGAAGTTCACGGGAATACTACTGACAGGGTTTTGATTATTGAAGGCAATCCCGATGATGGTACGATTGTTCAATATACTGTTCAGGAGTTGATAGAGAGAGTCTCGAATATTCAGTATCTGGTTTATGGACATCCTGATTTGACAGGAGGTATGCCATGAGACGCAGCGCCTATCTCTTAGGCATTCTTATGCTCTTGCTGTTCGCTGCGGCATGTGAAGAAAGAAGCGAACCTTTCGTTGTAGAGTCGAGCCCTACGCCTCCCTCAGTGAACGGGCTTCCTTCACCGATTCCCAATACGGTTGATTTAGATTGTGAGACCTACCTCACAACCAATTGGGGAAAAGGTCCTGCGGAATGGGGCTTCCCAGATGGCAGTAATGGTGAAATTCGTACGAGGTTGTTGCCCTTGAGATTCGATTCATTTAGCCGCTTATATTTCTCCGATTTTATCAATCGGCGTCTATTGAGATATGAACAGACCAATGCTTCCCCCGAGCCAATTTCATTAGAACCATTCTTTATTTGGGAAAACCCTTTTCCATTGTATTTCTCGATTGCCATTCGTGGAGACAAGATCATTGTTCCTTATGGATATAATCAGATCGGGATTTTATCTTTGAGCACAGGGGAAGTGGTGGGAAACGTTGAACTGCCTTACAATTATGATGTGTTCATGCCGGCTGATAGCGTAATCGAAGTAGATTTTAAAGGCAGATTATGCACTTCTAATGGTATTTTTGATGTGGGGTGGGAAAATGGAAGATGGAACAAAATATCCGAACACGGATGCATAGATTCGTTTTTCTGGCATGACTATATTGTGGGTAGTAGTAGCAGCTTATCGGTCTATGAAGAAGTGCTCGAATTATTCCACCTAGAACAGCAAGTTTCTGTGCTTGTAGATACAGGATTGCCAAAAGCCCGTTTCCCCTTTTCATCGTTATTTGGAGTGGACGAAAATGGGAATGCTTATCTTAGCCTACTCTCGGCCACACGATACAGGGCTTATTATGCACGATATGCTTTCCCAACAGGTAAAACGAGTATTGGGCGAATGTCTCCAGATATAGGTTATACAGTCACAGTGCCTAGCGTTTCCCCAGATGGTATTCTTTACATCCTGGCTTATTCAGATAAGGATTTGTCAATTCAGCCTCGCATTATCAAGTGCCGGTTTCCTGATGAATGAAAGCATACGCTCAGTTCTTTATCAGAGATTGCTACAAACCACGCAAGACGCCCTGCGCGCTGCTGGTAGATAACGTCATCTGAGGAGCGGCGACGGTCTCAGCCATCGGATACGGCGACCAACCCGTAAGTTCAATTTATTTTGGGCTTTCTTCAAGCCTGCTTGTCAAAGGATAGGGCCTTGAATACCTGATCACCTTATCGCAAATGACTTGCGGTGCTCTGCACAAGGCCCCAATGACCTCAACGCCTCCCGATGGATGCGCGTCCCGTAGCCTTTGTGGCGCGCAAAACAATAACCGGGATGCTTGCCGTCCAGTTCACGCATCAAAGCGTCGCGGGTGGTCTTCGCCAGCACCGAGGCGGCCGCCACGCTGAGAGAGCGCTGGTCGCCCTTGACCAGGGCGGTTTGGGGCAGGTCGAGGTCGCGGAAGAGAAGGTAATCAGTGAGAAGGTAATTTGGAATTAGGGACAAGGAATTGATGGCGCGTGACGCGGCCAGTTTTGTGGCCCGCACGATGCCCAGGGTATCTATCTCCTGCGCCGAGGCATAGCCTACACTCCAGGCCAGGGCGGCCTCCTGGATGCGCGGCGCCCAGGCCTGGCGCTCCAGCGGGGTCATCTGCTTGGAATCGCGCACCCGGTTCAGGGTCCGCGCGACGGATGGATCGGGAGGCAGAATGACCACCGCGGCGCAGACGGGACCGGCCCAGGCACCGCGCCCGGCCTCGTCTATCCCGGCGATGTGGGAGAAGCCAGAATTCCAGAGAGTCTTTTCGAATTCAAGAGTGGGGAAGCGACTTAAGTCGCTACTACGCATCATAAACGCCTCGCCGCAGGTTGCGGCGGATGGCGAGCAGGTCGAGGAACATGCGCCAGGAGTGGCGCAGGACGTTGATCTTGCTGCCCCGGTCGAAGGTCCAGGGGATGCCGATCTCGGCGATGCTGTAGCCGCGCCGCCGGGCAATGGCCAGCAGTTCCACGTCGAAGGACCAGCCGGTCAGGGTCTGGCGGCGAAAAAGGTCCTCGGCGGCTGCGGCACGGAAACACTTGAAGCCGCACTGGGTGTCTTGCAAGCCCGGCAGGACCAGGCTGCGGATGAAGAAGTTGAAGACGCGCCCGGTCAGGTGGCGGTAATAGGGTTCGTCAAAGCGCTGCGCGCCGGGGGCCTCGCGCGAAGCGATGGCGATGTCGCTGCTGCAGGCAGGCGGCAGGAAGCGATTGACCTGCTCTATCGGCATCGAGAGGTCGGCGTCGGCGATGAAGCGGAACTCGCCGCGCGCCTCCAACATGCCGCGCTGCACGGCGCGTCCCTTGCCGGGCAGATCCTCGTGCAGGACGCGCAGGCCAGGGTGATGGCGGGCGAACTCCTGCGCCGCTTCCAGAGTATGGTCGGTGCTGGCGTTCTCCACCACCAATACTTCGCCAGTATAGTCCTGCTTCTCCAGGAATGCAAACACCTGCCCCAGCGAGCGGGGCAGGCGGGACTCTTCATTGCGAGCCGGGATGACGATCGAAAGATAGGGTGACTTCACAGGTACAAGTCTTTGACAATTAGGTAAATGAATACTGCGATGAGCAAGCACCAGACCAGAAACATGGCAGCCAGGAAAAGCCACTGTTTCTTGTTGAATCCCCTGCGCGGAGGCGGGAGCGGTTGGCTCTCCGCGTCTGGGAGCACTGGCGGTTGGGGCGATCCTTCGAATGAGACCGGAGGCTGGGGCGTTTCTTCGACCTGGGAGGGAGGCTGGCTTTCGGCCCACGAGACCGGCAAGGCGTCTCCCCATCTTTCGGACGCGGGTCCATCATCCGGCGCGTTAAAGGCGGGGGCATAGGCTGCCTCGCCCGGACCCGGCTCCTGCTCACCGCTGAGCGGAGTTTCACCAGCCTCCGGAGCGGGAGTCTCTTCTTTGGGCGTGGGCGGGTTCAGGATGCGATTGACCACATCGTAGACCGCTTCAGGGCTGAGCACCACGCGCGCCTGCGTGACCGAGACGGCAAAACGCTCCAGGGCGTCGCGCATGACGATGCGCACAATCGGCCGCAGGCTGTCCACGTGCACGCCGGAGTCGGCGCACAACAAGACGGCCTCCACCCCGTGCAGGTCAATGTAGCCCTGGCGTTGGAGATAGACCTGCACGGCGCGCGCCATGCGTTCGGTGCGCGTCAGCAGGTTGGGTTTTTCGTCTTTGAAAGTGCTGCCGATGATGGTTCCCCACTGGTCCCCTTTGGCGCGAAACATGCCGGTCAGGCCGGTCACATAGATGACATAAATACCGGTTGGCCCGACCAGGATTAACGGAATGGCCGTATCGAGGTCTGGGAGGACGACATTGCGCAGCAGGGTGTAATTTCTTTCCAGATTCTTTTCGAGCACCGGGATGACGGACTTCTGGGCCTCCATCTCGTCCAGCCACGATTTGCCAAATTTCAGGATGGCTTTGGCACGGTCCACCAGGCTGATTTCGCCTTTTTCGTTATAGAAAGGGGTCTGGTCAATGATTTTCATGGGCAGAGCCTCCATCCAACCAGCGCCGAAGAGCAAACTAGAAAATGGGCGTCCCGGTCAACAGGTCACGCGTGTTGGCTTGGTCATCGGTGGTTATCCGGTCGCTTACGTAACGAACGGGCTTCCCTGCCTCCATCTGGCTGCCGAGATAGGCCTTGCGCTGTCCGATGACGAATTTTCGGCCTTTCTTGATCTGTTCCACCAGTTCGGCGCGTCGCAGGAGAACATGGTCGCTCCAGACGGCCCCGTGCCGTTCGTAAGCACGCACGCAATCAATGTTTCCGTCTGGCCGGTAACGAACTGCTTCGATGACTCCATCAATCTTTTTGCGCGGCATGTTTTCCTCCGCGGCAATTCTAACATAACATTGCTGCTAGGAAATGAACCCCCTCTCCTGCTCGGAGAGGGGTGAGAGTGAAGTGGTCGGGGTGGGCGGGTTCGAACCGCCGACCTCCACGTCCCAAACGTGGCGCGCTGGCCAGCTGCGCTACACCCCGAGGCAAGGAGAGTATATCTGCATCCCGTGCCAGCGTCAAGCGGCGGGCGATTACGATATAATCCCAGCCTGGAGGAACGCATGAATATCTTTGTAACGGGCGGGGCCGGGTACATCGGTTCCGCAACTGCAGATGCTCTATTGAAAGAGGGACACTCCGTCACTGTCTACGATTCTCTCGTGACCGGGTACCAGGCCGCCGTGCCCGAGGCGGCGCGCTTCATCCAGGCCGATCTCGCCGACGCGTCTGCCCTGGCCGCTGCCCTGGGCTCGGAAAAGTACGACGCCGTGATGCACTTCGCGGCTTTCATAGAAGCCGGGGAGAGTATGAAAGATCCCGGCAAGTTTTTCAAGAACAACCTGGCAAATTCCCTTCAACTCATAGAGGCCGCCCAGCGCGCCGGGGTGAAACGCTTCGTGCTTTCCTCCACGGCTGCGGTGTACGCCTCCAGCGACGCGCCGCTCAGTGAAGAGTCCCCCATCGAACCGGCCAATGCCTATGGCTTTACCAAACTCGCCATCGAGCAGGCGCTGGACTGGTACCGCCGCATCCATGGAATGCGCTACGCCGCCCTGCGCTATTTCAACGCCTGCGGTGCCCTGCCAGGACGCGGTGAGGCGCACCAGCCCGAGTCGCATCTCATCCCACTGGTGTTGAAAACCGCCCTCGGCCAGCGCAAGGCGGCGCACATCTACGGGACGGATTACCCGACCCCCGACGGCACCTGCATCCGCGACTACATCCACATCGCCGACCTGGTCTCGGCTCACCTGCTGGCGCTGGAGGCGCTGGGCGGAGGCGACAGACTGGTCTACAACCTCGGTAACGGAAGCGGGTACTCGGTCCGCGAGGTGATCGAGACCGCCCGCCGCGTGACCGGCCGCCCGATCCCGGCAATCGAGTCGCCGCGCCGCCCCGGCGACGCCCCGCGCCTGGTGGCCTCGTCCGAAAAAATCCGCCGCGAGTTGGGCTGGAATCCGAAACACCCCGGCCTGGACGACATCATCGCTTCGGCCTGGGAATGGCACTCATCTCATCCTGAGGGATACAAATGACCACTTTCCTGGTTGTGCTGATCGGTTGGGTTTTCTCTCTCTGCCTGCACGAGTTTTCCCATGCGCTGGTGGCCTATT
>JBFMCM010000002.1:0-6161 GCA_040754355.1 Chloroflexota bacterium
GGGTTGTCTTTCATGTGCTTGAGTGCCACTGCCGTAGCGGAATATTCACGCAAGTCAGCATTACAATTGACGCAAGTGTTGGCAGTGTCGGGCGAGGATGCGTTGCATTTGGAACAGGTTTGCATAAAAAGACTCCTGGATTTTTCCTAATTGTACCGCGCTTGAAATAAAAGGCGCAGACTTTCATCTGCGCCTTTCTTGTTTGCTTAGCGATATTGGCTACGTTGAGGTCGCCAATGCTTGAGGAAGGATTCCGTTCGTGTTTATGCCAGTCCGCTTGGTCAAATTATTGATATGTGCCACCAGCACACCACTGGGCACAGGCTTGACGAGGTAATCGTCTGCCCCGGCGTCGAGGGCACTGGCAACATGGCCTGGGTTATCCAGGGCCGATAGGATCAAAATCGGTACGCTGCTGAACCGGCGTACCTCGCTGCATACCTGCCAGCCATTCATCCCAGGCATCATCAAATCCAGAATGACAACCTCGGGTGCATATTCTCGTATCAATTTGACGCCTTCTTCCCCAGTATTGGCCGTCTTGACGTTAAAACCATGCGCGGCCAGGAGCAGGTTTAGTAATTCGGTCATTGCGGGGTCATCATCTATTGCCAGGACTTTGATGGTCATACTGTCTCCAATTTTCTTATTATCCTCTATGATTCAGTTTTCTTACTTTTCAGATGGTTTACAGATTTACGCGACGAAACCTGTCTGATTGTGGTAAACTATCCGCTTGGTATTTTTAGCGGAGCGCATTTATTTTTGAAATCAATCTCTCTTTTTTAGGAGGCCTGTCATGGCAAAGAAATGGGTTTATTTATTCGAAGAAGTGGCCGAAGCGGAGAAATACGCTGGTTCATGGGAAGGTGTGCGCGGCTTGCTCGGCGGTAAAGGGTCCGGCCTGGCCGATATGACCCGCGCCGGGGTCCCGGTGCCGCCCGGGTTCACTGTCACGACCGAGGCCTGTAACGAGTTCCGTAAGAATGGCAAGTTCCCCGATGGCCAGTGGAAGCAGCAACTTGAGGCGATGAAAATCGTCGAGAAGCAGACCGGCAAGAAGTTCGGCGATCCGTCCAACCCGCTGCTCGTCTCCTGCCGTTCGGGCGCCAAGTTCTCCATGCCGGGCATGATGAATACCATCCTGAACATTGGCTTGAACGATGAAGTGGTCGAGGGCATGGCCGAACTGACCGGCAACCCGCGTTTCGCCTGGGACTCGTACCGCCGCCTGGTCGAGATGTTCGGCACGACCGTCTTCGGACTGGATGACGAAGTCTTCGAGCACCCCATGGCCGAGTATAAGGCCGAGAGAGGCTACAAACTCGATACTGAAATGACCGCCGAAGATTGGAAGGCGCTGGTCGGCGTGTTCAAGAAAGTGTTCAAGGGATATGTCGGTTCCGATTTCCCGCAGGATGTTTATAAGCAATTAGAACTGGCGACCAAGGCCGTATTCGAGTCGTGGATGGGCAAAAAAGCCATTGACTACCGCAAGGCAACCAACATCTCCGACGATCTGGGGACAGCGGTCAACATCGTGACGATGGTCTTCGGCAACATGGGCGAGGACTCCGGCACAGGCGTGGCCTTCACCCGCAACCCCTCGACGGGCGAAAAGAAGATGATGGGCGAGTACCTGCTCAACGCCCAGGGCGAAGACGTGGTGGCCGGCATCCGCAATGCCGACCCGATCGAGCACCTGGTCACCAAGATGCCCAAAGCCTACCAGCAATTCATGGACATCACTGCCAAATTGGAAAAGCACTACAAGGACATGCAGGATGTCGAGTTCACCATCGAGCGCGGCAAACTGTGGATGCTCCAGACCCGCAACGGCAAACGCACCGCCAAGAGCGCCATCAAGATCGCCGTGGACATGGCGAACGAAGGCCTGATCTCGAAAGATGAGGCCGTGCTGCGCGTGACCACCGAGAATGTAGATACCCTCCTGCACCCGCAGTTCGACGACCAGGCGCTAAAGGAAGCCGGGAAGAACGGCACCTTCCTGGCCAAGGGCGTGAATGCCTCGCCCGGCGCGGCGGTCGGACAGGTCTACTTCGATGCCGACACCGCCGAGAAGATGGCGAAGAATGAAAAACAGGACACCATCATGGTGCGCCCGTTCACCAAGCCGGATGACGTACACGGCATGATCGCCTCAAAGGGCGTGCTGACCAGCGAAGGCGGCGCGACCTCGCACGCGGCAGTGGTGGCGCGGCAGTTCGGCATCCCGTGCGTGGTCGGCGCGACGGCGGTCAAGATTGACCTCGAAAAGCGCGTGATGAAGGCCGGCGAGAAGACCGTCAGGGAAGGCGAATGGATTTCCGTGGACGGCACCACCGGCAAGGTCTACGCCGGCAAGATCCCGACCAGCGCCCCGTCCATCGAGGAGCAGACCGACCTGATGACCCTGCTCCACTGGGCCGATGAGATCGCTGCCCGGTCCGACATCCGCGTTCTACCGGACGGGAATAAGAGCCGCGGCCTGATGGTGTGGGCCAACGCCGATTATCCCAAGGATGCACGCCGAGCGCGTTCCTATGGCGCGGTGGGTATCGGCCTATGTCGCACCGAGCACATGTTCTTCGAGCCGGAGCGCCTGCCCATCGTCCAGCGCATGATCCTGGCCGAGACCCCTGAGCAGCGCAAGGTCGCCCTCGACGAACTCCTGCCCTCCCAGCGCCAGGATTTCGACGGCCTGTTCGAGGCGATGAACGGCTACCCAGTCATCATCCGCCTGATTGACCCGCCGCTGCACGAGTTCATGCCCGATGAAGAGAAACTCTTCGAGGAAGTTGTGACCCTGCGCGCCCTCGGCAAGACAGAGGGATTGGCGGAGAAGGAGAAACTGCTGCATTCCATTCGGGCAATGCACGAATCGAACCCGATGATGGGACTGCGCGGCGTCCGGCTGAGCATCTACATGCCGCAGATCGTCGAGATGCAGGTGCGCGCCATCTTCGAGGCTGCTGCCGACTGCACCCTGCGCGGCATCGTCGTCAGGCCGGAGATCATGATCCCGCTGACCGGCACGGTCAAGGAACTTGAATGGATCCAGCCGCGCCTCGTCCGCATCGCTGCGACGGTGCTGGCCGAGAAGCAGGTCGCGAAACTGGACTACAAGTTCGGCACGATGATCGAGATCCCGCGCGCCGCCGTCACCGCGGCCGAGATCGCCAAACTGGCCGAGTTCTTCTCCTTCGGCACCAACGACCTGACCCAGATGACCTTCGGCTACTCGCGCGACGACGCCGAGCGCAACTTCCTGGTGCTGTACGTGGAGCAGGGCATCCTGCCGAAGAACCCGTTCCAGACCCTCGACCGGGAAGGGGTGGGACGCCTGATGCAGATAGCGATCAACGACGGGCGCACGGTCCGCCCGGACCTGGAAGTGGGCATCTGCGGCGAACATGGCGGCGACCCGGACTCGATCGAGTGGTGCCACATCATCGGCAACAACTACGTTTCCTGCTCGCCTTTCCGCGTGCCGATTGCCCGCCTGGCGGCTGCCCATTCGGCGCTGAAATACAGCGGCAGGAAGATTGCTGAAGATAAATAAATCCCACCCTGAAGGGGCACGATATATCGTGCCCCTTCTTTATTTTATGCTTCCCTTCACCCCCTTCACTGCTCCGGAACACCAGGATTTCGTTTTCGATGGCCGGCGTCGTGCCGCGTTGCTCGTGCATGGCTATCCCGGGACACCCTATGAGATGCACCCGCTGGCGGAGGCGCTTCACACGCGCGGCTGGACCTGCCGCGGGCTGCTGCTCCCCGGCTTTGGCAGCCAGATCGAGACTCTCCCGCAGCGCGGCTGGACCGAGTGGTTGGGCGCGGTCATGGATGCGCTTGCCGACCTCCGGCGCAGCCATGCCCCGCTCCTGCTAGTCGGCCACTCGCTGGGCGGCGCGCTGGCGCTTTCCGCCGCGGCACGTCTCCCTGTGGATGGGCTCATCCTGTTGGCCCCGTTCTGGCGCAATCGCGGCTTGTTGTGGGCATTGCTGCCGGTGTTGAAACACCTGATTCCGCGCGTAAAACCTTTCAAGATGATGAAGTCCGAGATGGACGACCCCCGCCTGCGGAAAGAGATCCGGGACTTCCTCCCCGAGTTGGATTTGGGAGACTCGCAGACACAACAAGCCATCCGTGAACTCGTTGTCCCGGTGGGGATGTTCGACGAACTGCGCATGGCCGGCGCGGCAGGCTACCGCTCCGCGCCGGGCGTGACTTGCCCGACGCTGGTCCTTCAGGGCGCGGACGATGATACCGTCCACCCGGAGGATACGCGCCGGCTGGCAGACAGGCTGGCGGGACCAGTGCGCAGGATCGAGGTCCAGGCGGCGCACGAACTTGTGTTTGCGGCCGCGCCATCCTTTCCACAAGTGCGGGAACATGTCCTGGCGTTCGCCGAGGAAATCGCCCGGTTGTCGTGAATGATTAGAAATCAAAGAAACCGCGTCCGAGACAGGCGCGGTTTCTTTTTTAGAATAAACGGGTCACTAATGGCTGCCGTGCTCCCGGTATTTCATCTCCCCGGCTTCGATGCGCACAGGGAGCGTGTTCTCGGCCGGCGGCAGGGGGCAGGTGGCGAAGTCGGTGTAGGCACAGGGAGGATTATGGGCCAGGTTGAAGTCAAGGTGGGCAACGCCTCCGCTGGGCAGGCCGGCCTCCAGTTCGCGCCCCCCGCCGTAGGTGGTATCGCCATTGGTGGCGTCGCGGAAACTGAAATACAGTGATTTCTGGTCGCCGATGGCCTGCAGACGGCACTCCTGCCCGCCCCATTGAAAGGTCACGTAGCCAATGTGCGGGACTTCGTGCTCGTTGCCGAGCACGTCGGTGATGATGATGGGCAGCAGCGGGTTGTAAGGAGTGAATTCAGCGCTGAGGCGCAGATCGGGATTGACCGGGTAGAAGCGCAGGCCGGTGAATTCTTTGCGCGCCGGGTTGTCTGTATT
Organism: Chloroflexota bacterium; assembly: GCA_040754355.1. Lineage (GTDB taxonomy): Bacteria > Chloroflexota > Anaerolineae > Anaerolineales > Villigracilaceae > UBA877. Next base: position 4,959 of record JBFMCM010000002.1, read on the forward strand.
CCACATGCGGATGTAGTGTTGAGAGCCGCGCCGGATCGCCACCAGGGTGATTTTACCGATGGTCAGGAAGTCCGGCGCCTCCGCCTGGTCATCGGCTAGTGCGCCCGCGGGCAGATGGCTTCCGTTGCACAACATCGGCAGGCCTGCTTCGGCCTGGATGCTGACTGCGCCATCTTTCACGGTAAAGGTTCCGGCCAGAGCCGGGGCAGCGGGAGTTGGCAGGACAATGTCGTTTTCCACACCGCTGCCGAAGAAGTTCTCGCCCTCGTGGAGATGGAAAAGACCGGCCAAGGTCAACCAGCCGCGTTCTGTTTTGAGTAAATTCTTCTCACGTTCTTGGCGGACTTGTAGGATGAGGGTTTCGTAGGGGCCGGGGGCGTTGGACATATGCCGAGTATACTAGAGAACGGATTTTTTGATATTCGTCTGTGATTAGAACTTGGGAGGAATGTCTTTTATGGCGGCCAAGGGATGACCACAGGTGTAGTGTAACCGTGCTTTTCTACCGTGTAAAGTTTGCCGCCGGAGGGCTGAGCGCAGCCCGGTTCGTCCTGGAAGGAATGTTGAGTGATGTACTGGTTGGGTATGCCGACAGGCACCCAGACAAAGTTGCCGCCCTGGCAGACCCATACGTCGAGGAAGTAGCCCCGGTCGTCGTCTTCCGTCATCCAGACTTCGCTCCAGTAAACGGTCACGGTGTTGGTTGAGGTGTCCCTTTCAGCCCAGACTTTCTCCGGGGAGTGATACAAGGCATCCGTCATGGGCAGTCTGACCTCTTGATACAACATTTTAGTTATATCGCCTTCGATGTCCAGGTAATAGGGATGCACCCAGCAGGGGATGGGCAGGTTGTCCATCTTGACATACAACCATATGCTGTTTGCGTGCCGCCCCCAGACCACGCCGGTATCACCCTCGTGTAAATCCAGGGCATACAAATAGGCCGTAGACGGTCCATACCGGCAGGCCAGGTTGGCAACATTGACGCGCACTTTTGGGAAGTTGTAGGTAGGAGTGAAGGTGATGGTGGGAGTGTCAGTTATCGTGGGGGTGAGGCTGTTAGTGGACGTGAATGTGAGCGTGGGTGTGAAAGTACGCGTGGATGTGAACGTGCGCGTCCAGGCGAAGGCGGTGGCCGTCTTGGCGGTGGCGGTCAGGGTGGCCTGTTCTTCCGGCGTGGGTCCGCAAGCAGAAAGGAGAGAA
>JBFMCM010000003.1:0-4798 GCA_040754355.1 Chloroflexota bacterium
CCGCCGGGGGGGGAGACACCCCCCCCACCGCCCGCACACTTATCGAAGTGGTCGAGCAGGCGCTTTCCGTGGGCATCGCGATGATGCGCGCCGGCAACAAGACAGGCGACATCTCTGCCGCCATCCAGCAATTCGTGGAGGGCAGCGGGCTCAACGTCGTCCGCGAATATACCGGACACGGCGTCGGGCGGTCCATGCACGAGGGGCCGCAAGTGCCCAATTACGGGGCACCCGGCACCGGGGTCCCGCTGCGACCCGGCATGACCATCGCCCTCGAACCGATGGTCCTGGTCGGAACGCACCGGACCCGCGTCCTGTCCGACCAGTGGACAGTTATCTCTGCTGACGGTTCCCTGACAGCCCACCAGGAGCACTCGGTGGCTGTCACCGAAGGCGACCCTCTCGTCCTGACTGTTCCTTAAGGACCAGAAGCAGAGGAAACTAGACGGAAGAAAGTGAAACAAGTATAATTCGCACTTTGGCTGTACCAGGAAAGAAGGAGTTTGTAATGAGAGTAGCACCATCCATTCGCAAGCGCTGTGCGAAGTGCCGCATTGTCAAACGCAAGGGCATCCTGTATGTCATTTGCGAAAACCCGAAGCACAAACAGCGACAAGGATAAGGAAAATGGCAAGAATCGAAGGTGTTGACCTGCCGCGCAACAAGCGCGTCGAAGTAGGCCTGAATTACTTGTTCGGCATCGGCTCCACGCGCTCGCATGAGATCCTGTCTGCAACGGGTATCAACCCCGATACACGCGTCAAGGATCTGACCGAGTCCGAAGTAACTGCGATTCGCGAATATATCGCCAAGAACTGGAAGATCGAAGGCGACCTGCGCCGCCAGGAACAGATGAATATCAAGCGCCTGGTGGAAATTGGCTGCTACCGCGGCCTGCGCCATCGCCGCAACCTGCCCGTGCACGGACAGCGCACGCGCACCAATTCGCGCACACGCAAGGGTCCCAAGAAGACCGTCGCCGGGCGCGGCCGCCGCAAGGGCGGGAAGAAGTAATCAGGAGTTAGAGAAGTATGCCTCAAACCGTTCGTTCTGCCCGCCGTACTTCAGCGAAAAAGGCCAAGCGCACCCTGTCTTCGGGCCAGGTGCATGTGTTCGCCTCATTCAACAATACCATCGTTACCGTCACCGATCCTGCCGGGAATACCCTGTGCTGGGGCAGCGCCGGTTCGGTTGGCTTCAAGGGTTCACGCAAGAGCACGCCTTTTGCTGCCCGACTGGCCGCCGAGCAGGCCGTCAAGGCGGCCCAGGCAATGGGCATTCAGGAAGTGGATGTCATCGTTAAAGGTCCTGGGCCGGGACGCGAGAATGCCATTCGTGCCGTCCAGTCCCTGGGCCTCAAGGTCAAATCCATTTCGGATATCACCCCGGTTCCGCATAATGGCTGCCGGCCTCCGAAGAAGCGCCGCGTCTAGTTCAAGTTAGAGAGGTTTGTACGTATGGCAAAAAATACTGGGCCGGCCTGCAAATTGTGCCGGCGTGAAGGTGAAAAATTATTCCTGAAGGGAGAGCGCTGTTATTCTCCCAAGTGTGCATTCGATCGCCGCAGTTACGCTCCCGGCCAGCATGGTCGCTCCGGCGGGCGGGGCGGACGCGGCGGCAGCGGTACTGGCCGCGAATCCGACTATGCCAAGCAGTTGCGCGCCAAGCAGAAGGCACGCCGTGTCTATGGCGTTTTCGAGCGCCAGTTCCGCCGCTATTATGCCAAAGCATTGAAGGCGCGCGGCATCACTGGCTTGATGCTCCTGCAAATCCTCGAATCCCGCCTGGATAACGTCATCTACCGGCTGGGATACGCCTCCAGCCGCGCCCAGGCGCGTTTGCTGGTGACCCACGGCCACTTCGTGGTCAACGGCCGGCGAACGGACGTTCCGTCCATGACCCTGAAGACAGGGGATGTGGTGGCCGTGCGCGAGGGTTCGCAGGGCTCCAAGTACTTCCAGGAACTGCCGGCGTTTGCAGAAAACCGCAACACGCCAGCCTGGTTGGGCCGCGATTTGAAGTCCTTATCGGGTAATATTCTACGCATGCCCGAACGCGCTGAAATCGAAGGCAGTCTCAACGAACAGCTCATTGTCGAGTACTACTCGCGCTAATGTGAGCCTGTTGGTTACTGCGGACTGCGTGAGCGCCGGTTCCAAAGTTTGGCAGGCGCTTACGCAAGAAACAGTAGACGCGGCGTACCGTTTTGTACGCCGGGGAAAGGTGAACCGTGACTATTACGAACATGGTGATGCCGAAGATCGAGCGCGAAGCCGAAGCGCGCAACTACGGCAAGTTCGTCATCAGCCCGCTTGAACATGGCTATGGCGTGACGATTGGCAATGCCCTGCGGCGTATCCTGCTCTCCTCGCTGGAGGGCGCGGCGGTGACGTCCATCCGCATTTCGGATACCCTGCATGAGTTTAGCGACATCCCGGGGATACGGGAAGATGTCTTACAAGTGATGCTGCAGGTCAAGCAACTGCGCCTCATCCTGAATGACGTGGACACCACCCGCATGCACCTCGAAGTGCGCGGCGAGGGCGTGGTCACTGCCGCGGATATCATCGCTCCGCCTGAGGTGACCATCATCAACCCAGACCTGTACATGTTTACGGCTGACAATGCCAAGACGCGCCTGGACATCGAATTGACCGTCGAGCGCGGACGCGGCTATGCCCCCTCCAACGAGCGCGGGCGCATGCCCATCGGCGAACTGCCCGTGGACGCCATCTTCAGCCCGGTCAAACGCGTGAATTGGGATGTTCAATCGGCTCGTGTCGGTCAGAGCACCAACTACGACAAACTTGTAATGGAAATTTGGACTGATGGCGCGATTGCGCCTGAAACAGCGCTCAGCACCGCGGCAAAGACCCTGATCGAACACTTGCGTTACGTGGCGGGAGTCAGCGAAGAGACCTTGGCCGTGACCATGGAAAAAGAAATCTCAGGCTCGCGCCTGACCAGTGAGGTGGCTGAGGCGCCGGTCGAATCGCTCGACCTTTCGGTGCGTGTCTTCAACTCGCTCAAACGCACCGGCATCACCACTGTCGGTGATGTGCTGGAACTGCTCGAAAAAGGCGACAACGCCGTCATGTCCATCCGCAACTTTGGTGAAAAGAGCCTGGATGAACTGCGCACCAAGATGAGCGAAAAAGGTTATTTGAAAGACGAAATCAAGAAAGAGTCGGAGTAATTTAGCAATGCGACACCAAATTGCAGGTTTCAAACTCAACCGCACCAAGAGCGCGCGCATCGCCTTGCGCCGCAACTTGATCAAGCAATTCTTCACTCACGAGCGCATCCGCACGACACAGGCCAAGGCAGCCGCCATTCGCGGCGAGGCCGAGCGAATGATCACCATTGCTCGCAATGTCAAGGAAGCCAGCGATGCCGAGAAAGTGGCTGCTCGCCGCCTGGTTGCCAGCCAACTGGGCAATAACAGCAATGAAGTCATCAAGAAATTGTTCGACGAGATCGCCCCGCGCTTTGCCGAACGCAATGGTGGTTACACCCGCGCCCTTAAACTCGGCCCTCGTTTTGGCGACAAGGCGGAGATGGTCCTGCTCGAACTTGTGGAAGAGTAAAAACAGGTGATTAGGTAATCAGGTAAACAGGCGTCCTTTTCTCGGCGTTCCTGATTACCTGAACACTCATTACCTGATCCCGAAAATGGCACGTTACCAGATTATCCTCGCTTATGACGGCACTGGCTTCTACGGGAGCCAGCGGCAGGGGCGCACCCGCACGGTGCAGAGCGAGCTCGAAAAAGCCCTGGGCAAGATAGGCTGGACGGGAAAGTCTGTCCTCCTGGCCGGGCGCACAGATACAGGCGTCCATGCTAGCGGACAAGTGGCGGCTTTCGACCTCGACTGGGGTCACGGCCTGGACGATCTCCACAAGGCCCTGAATGCCAGCCTGCCCTCCGACATGGCCGTGCGCCGCGTGGACCTGGTACCTGTCTCATTCCACCCGCGCTTCCAGGCCCGCTCGCGCCGCTACCGTTACCGCCTCTTCTGCCAGGAGGTGCGCGATCCTCTGCGGGAACGCTACGCCTGGCGGGTCTGGCCGCCCGTGGCTGACCTGAAGCCATTGGCCGTCCTCTGGCCCGGCGCGCACGATTTCGCCGCCTTCGGTTCCCCGACCACTCCTCAGGGCAGCACCGTGCGCACGGTCGAATCCGCTGAATGGCGGCTGCATGGCGACGAGTGGACCTTCGAGATCGAAGCCGACGCCTTCCTCTACCGGATGGTACGGCGGCTGGTCTACGTCCAAGTGGCTGCCGGGCAGGGACGCGCCGCATCGGAAGACCTGGCCCGGGCGCTGGATGGCAGGCCCCCGGTCCGGGAGGCTGCGAAGAGACGCATCCCGGCTGGTCTGGCCCTCCCCAGCGGCCTGACGCTCGTCGAAGTCAAATACGATAATCTGGCATGATTCGGAATTTTCCTGTTTTGGAGTGCGGACTTTAGTCCGCCAGATATATGCAGGCTGAAGTCCGCACTCCATAAGTCTGTAGTTTGGAGAGAAGAAAGTGTACAAATCTTACTATCCCAAGGCTGCTGAGATCGACTCCAAGTGGGTCGTGGTGGACGCCGAAGGCCAGAACCTGGGCCGCCTGGCGACCAAGATTGCCTCGCTCCTGCTGGGCAAGCACAAACCAACCTTCACCCCTGGCGTGGAGATGGGCGATTATGTGATCGTCATCAATGCCCAGAAAATCACCGTCACCGGCACCAAGACCAGCACCAAATTGACAACCAAGATGTATCATCACCATTCCGGTTATCCCGGCGGCTTG
>JBFMCM010000004.1:0-7275 GCA_040754355.1 Chloroflexota bacterium
GAAATACTCGTCGAAGAAACGCTCCACGTCGTAGTCCGGTTTCCAGCCCCAATCCTGGCGGGCGGCAGAATCGTCAATATCCTCGGGCCACGAGTCCACGATGCCCTGGCGGCGCGGGTTCGGCTCGAAGGTGACCTGCGCGCCTGGGAAGGCCCTCAGCGCCCGCTGGCGGAACTCACCCGCCGTCAGGCTGAAGGTGTCAATGTTGTAGACGGCGCGCGTCAGGTCCCGGCGCGGGGCGTCCATCAGCCTCAGGATGGACTGGATGGCGTCCGGCATGGCCATGAAGGAAATGCGCGTGTCCTCGCGCACGAAGCAGGCGTACGGTCTGCCCTCGGCCGCCCGATGCAGCATCTCGGGTCCGTAATCGCTCGTCCCGCCGCTGGGCAGGGTGAAGGCGCTGATCAGGCCGGGGAAGCGGATGGCGCGGAAATCGCACATCACCGGCGGCTGGGGGTCCAGGTGGCGCTGTCCGTGAAATTGACTGTAGTAGATTCCCAGTTTCTCGCAGTAGAGTTTGTTGCAACCGTACATGGTGTGCGGTGTGTTGTACTCGTCCTCCTTGACGCGCCCGGCGCGGCGCTTCTCGCCCAGGCTGGCGAAACCGTAGGCGGCGATCGAACTGGGGAACAGGAACTTCACCGCCTGGCCGCGCTTTTCGGATTTGTAGGCCGCCAGCATGAGCAGCTGCATCGTCCCTTCCACGTTGATGCGGTGCGCCTCCTCGGTGGCCACTTCGGCCTTCGAGGAGAGGGAGGCCGCCAGGTGGAAGATGATGTCGAAGTCGTAGGCGTAGAACTGCTTCACCCGGTAGACCAGGTCGCCCTGCACATGCTCGGCGACGAAAGGCTGGATGGCCTCCGGCAGCGGCATCAGGTCGGTGGTCACGATGCGGTAGCCGCCCTGCTTCGACAGTCCCTGCACGAGCGCCTGGCCGATCTCCCCGCAGGCGCCGGTCACGAGGACGGACGTTTGGCTCATAAATTTCTCCTTTATGCTAGAATGAGAAAGTTCGTGTCATGGCGAGGAGGGCTGATCGAGTAGGCGGCGGGTCTCGATACGCCTGTGCGGGTTTCGATACGCTTCGCTACTCAACCCTCAGGCTACTCGACCGTCGCCGCCGTATCGAAACCCGACGCTTGCCTTGAGCGAAGTCGAAGGGATGTAATCTCCACGCGTATACTATTGTACAACACCTCACCCCAGATTGATCCGGATTTTTGCCATTCCCTGCGGCGATTAAACTCATGACTTTTCCCTGCAAACGTCCCTGGACCCTGTTCCTGCCACTGCTCGCCTTTACATTATCCGCCTGCTCCGGCCTTTTTCCCGCGCCCACGCCCACCCCGACCCTGCCGCCTGCCCCCTCAACGCCCACCATCGTCTGGTTCCCGCCGACCAGCACGCCCACCTCCTTCCCGACCTCCACCCTGGCGGCCACGGCCGAGCCGGTCCCGGGCGTGAGCAACTTGCTCTTTGCAGACGATTTCAGCGACGCCTCCTTGTGGAACGTCTCCGTTTCCGCCAAAGCCGCCGCCCAGGTGGGGAACAACCGCCTGACGCTTTCGCTCACCTCCGGGCCGCAGACCATCGCCAGCCTGCGCAGCGAACCGTCGCTGGGGGATTTCTACGCCGAGGTGACCGCCAGTCCCAGCCTGTGCCGCGGCAACGATCAATACGGCCTCCTGTTCCGCGCCGCCCCCGGCGGGACCCACTACCGCTTCCTCCTGGCTTGCAACGGGTCCATCCGCCTCGAACGCGTCCGAGGCGGCGCAGCCGACATCCTGCAAAACTGGCTGCCCACCGGCGACGCCCCGCCCGGCGCCCCGGCCAATGTGAAGATTGGCGTCTGGGTGGCCGGGTCCGAGATGCGCTTCCTGCTGAATGGCCATCTCCAGTTCAGCCTGCGCGACCCTGTCCTGCACACCGGCACGCTCGGCTTTTTTGCTTATGCCTCTGGCGCGACGCCGGTGGTCGTGTCCTTCTCTGACCTGGAAGTTTACTCCGTCTTTTATATCTCCCCCACACCGAGCGCCACTCCCTCCCGCACTCCCATACCGTGATACCTGTTTACCTGATTCCCGATTCCCAACTATAATTTCCTCATGCCTCCCAATAAACTCAACGACCTCGACCCGAAGACCTGGCTTAAGTTCCAGAAATCCTGGTTCATCCACAACCCGCCGCCGCGCAAGAAGGGCGTGCTCGTCCACCCGGCCAAGTTCCCGGAGACGATGGCGCAGGAATTCATCGAGTTCTTCACCAAGCGGGGGGAGACCGTCCTCGACCCGATGGCCGGCACCGGGTCCGCGCTGGTGGCCGCCCTGCGCGCCGGACGCAATTCCTACGGCATCGAGTTGAATCCCAAGTACGCTGAAATCGCCCGGAATATCGTTGCGGAGGAACGCCAATCGCTGGGGTCGTCAATCGAAAATCTAAAATCGGAAATCATCAATGGTGATGCCAGTCACGCGCTCACCTTCAACCTCCCCACAATAGACTATGTGCTAACTTCTCCACCCTACTGGGACATGCTGCACGCCAGGGGCGCCGAGACGCAGAAGAAGCGCCGTTCTGCCGCGGAATTGGACGTCTTCTACTCCGACGACCCGAACGACCTGGGCAATGTCCACGATTACGAGGCCTTTGTGGAAAAACTGACCGCCATCTACGCCGGGCTGAAGCCGCTCCTGCGTGAGAAGGCTTACCTCACCATCATCGTCAAGAACGTCAAGAAGGGCGGAAAAATCTACCCCCTGGCCTGGGACCTGGGCCGCGTACTCGGCAAGGTGTACACGCTCAAGGACGAAAAAATCTGGTGCCAGGACAACCAGTCGCTGGCGCCGTATGGGCTGGGGTCGGCCTGGGTGAGTAACACATTCCACCACTATTGTTTGCAGTTCAGGAATGAGGGATAGTTTGTGGACTATCTCGCCTCCCTCCGCCAGCACGTCGGTCACGCCCCGCTCCTGATGGTCGGCGCGGCAATCGTTTTCCCTTTTATATAGATAGGCGATAAATTCACCACTGCACTAATGGAATTATCGGGTTATAATATCAATATGATCATCAAGAGGCGTCTTTTTGAAGATTTAAAGGCCCACCTGGAAAAAAAGGAAATCAGCCTGATTGCGGGACCACGCCAGGCAGGAAAGACTACCCTGATGTTGCTCCTCGCCGAGCATATCCAGGCCAACGGGGGAAAGACAGTTACATTCAACCTCGATATCGAGTCAGACCAACAGTATTTCAATACCCAGGAGAACCTGCTCCGCAAGATCAGGTTGGAATTGGGCACGGGCAGCGGGTATGTGTTCATTGACGAGGTCCAGAGAAAAGAAAGTGCAGGGCTTTTCCTAAAAGGGCTTTACGACATGAACCTGCCGTATAAATTCATTGTTTCAGGTTCCGGTTCGCTGGAGCTCAAGGAAAAAATCCACGAATCCCTGGCGGGGAGGAAACGGGTATTCGAACTCTCCACGCTCGATTTTGTCGAATTCGCAAACTTTCGGACAAATTACCGCTACGAGAACAACCTACTGGAATTCTTTTTACTCGAGCCACAAAAGGCGGAGGGATTGCTGGAAGAGTACCTGGGTTTTGGCGGCTATCCCCGCGTGGTGCTGGAAGAAACGATCGGCGAAAAAAGGAAGGTTATTGCTGAACTCTATCAAAGTTACCTGGAGCGGGACATTGCCTTTCTATTGGGCGTGCAAAAGACGGAGCGTTTTACTGCACTGGTACGGTTGATGGCGGCGCAAATCGGACAACCGGCCAATGTATCGGAAATTTCCAGCACGTTGAATCTCAATGCTGCCACTGTCAACCACTATCTTTGGTACCTGGAGAAAACGTTCCTGCTTCATCGGGTGACGCCTTACTTCAAAAACATACGGAAGGAATTGACAAAGACACCGATTTTCTATTTCCAGGACTTGGGGATGAGAAACTATGCACTCGGTACATTCGGGGCGCCGGCTTCGCCTTCTGAAAGCGGTTTCCTTTTTCAGAATTTTATCCATAATATGCTCAAGAAAAAGATTGAAAATACACCTCACCAGATCCATTTCTGGAGAACAACCGACAAGGCCGAGGTGGACTTCGTGCTCGACAAGAACACGGAGGTCGTTCCCATCGAAGTCAAATATCAAAAGTTGCCCTCTCCGGCAGCGACACGCTCGTTTCAAAATTTCATCTCCGCTTACCGGCCGGCGGAGGGCTATGTAATCCATCTTGGAGATTCCCTGCAAAAAGTCATCAATTCTTCAACCGTTTTTTTTATGAACTGGCACCAAGCAGTGTTCAAAGAGATATAAAGCGCGCTGCAATGGCAGGCTTGGAAACGTAATTATCATATGGACTACCTCGCTTCCCTCCGCCAACACGTCGGTCACGCCCCGCTCCTGATGGTCGGCGCGGCAACGCTCATCGTGGATGACCAAAACCGTCTCCTGCTGCTGAAACGCTCGGACAGCGGCTGCTGGGGTCCGCCAGGCGGGGCGGTGGAGTTGGGCGAGGCCGTCGAAACGGCAGCCCGGCGCGAGGCATGCCCTGAGCCTGTCGAATGGGTCCGCGAGGAGACCGGGCTGGAACTCGGTGACCTGTCGCTGTTCGGCGTCTTCTCCGGCCCGGAGTTGTTCTACCGCTACCCCAACGGCGACGAAGTCCACAACATCACCATCGTCTATCAGGCCCGTTTCGAGGGCGGCGAAGTCTGCCTGAATGGGGAACACACTGCCTGGGACTGGTTCGCTTCCGAAGACATCCCGGAAAACATCAGCCCGCCTATCCGGCCGGTTATCAAGCAGATTGCGGCGAAAATCTTTGCTGGAGGGCTAACATGAAATCCTTCCTGAAAAGTTTAGGGGAACATCTGCCTTTTTATCTTGTTGCGATTTCGTTGACCTTGATCGTCTCGGCCTTGTATCTGACCGGGACCGCCTCCGGCGGGGATTGGGCCTGGCGCGGCGTGCCGTTGGATGATACCTGGATCCACCTCGTCTATGCCCGTTCGCTGGCCGAGCAGGGCGGATTTTTCTACAATCCCGGCATTCCCGAAGCGGGCATGTCCAGCCCATTCTGGGTGGCCTTGCTGGCGTTGGCGTACAAACTGGTCTCGCCGCTGGGGATAACGCCGCAGTGGATCGCCAAAGGGACGACCTTGTTTTTTGCCCTCCTCGTCCCAATGGTCACGTATCACACTGCCCTGGCACTCGGATTGAAACGTGGCTGGGCCTGGGTTGCCGGACTGGCCGTGATCCTGGAATCAAATCTGGCCTATGGAAATGTTGCCGGCATGGAAGCGCCGCTGGCCTCCTTGCTTCTCCTGGCAGCCATCTGGGCCGTCGCCCGGCAGCGGCCAGTGCTCGCTGGGCTTTCGATCGGCTTTTTGGTGGTCACGCGCGGGGAGGGGGTGCCGCTGGCGCTGGTCATCGGGGCGGTGCCGGTGCTCCAAAAATATCTGGGCCGCAAGAAGTTCGAATTCCTCAACCGGGGGGAGATTTCCCTGGGTTTGAAACTCTTCCTGCCTGCCCTGCTGACAGGTTCTCTCTGGGCATTCTACAATCTCAAGGTCAGCGGCCATATCCTACCGAATACTTACTATGTGAAACACAATTTTTCGCTGGGCTGGTTCAATCCTGATAACATATTCAATCTCTGGACGGGTTACTTCCGCTACCTCTCGTTATTCGAGCGCGGTCTGTGGATATTGTGCCTGGCTGCTATCGGTGTCGCTGTCTATCATGCCATCCGCGTCCGCCGCTGGGACATCCTTGCCTGGGTGGCGCTCGTCCCATTCCTGCATATCTACCTTTTCTCCAACAACATCAAAGTGGCCGCTGACGGCGTGCTATGGACGTATTTCACGCGCCGCTACCTGGACGTGATCCTGCCCATCCTTGTGCTACTGGTCGCCTATGGATTGAACGCCGCTTGGGAAATCGTCCAGGCCAGCCAGAAGCGGCTGGCCTTCCTGGTGACGCCGATGGTCATGTTGACTGGGCTGGCCTTGTTTATCTATAACACGGCAGCGCGGAACCTGCAGTTCATTACAGAATATAGCTGGGACACGCAAAATATCGAGACTGTTGACGTGGCCATGGCCCGCTGGGTTGGTGAAAACTTGCCGCCGGAGACTGTCATTGCCGCTACGGATGCCGGCGCATTGCGGTACTTCGCTGTTCCCGGTCAGACGATTGTGGACTTTATTGGCCTGAACTGCGCCGCCTGTATCGGCCGCCCGGCAGACGAACTGCTCAATGCCTTCGCGCCCGATTATGTTATTTTCTTCCGGCAAGGTTTGAACAATAGTTGGCAATACGAGGAACTCTTCGGCATCACTGCCGAGCGCGTCATCATCCTCGGGGGCCGCGAACTCGTGGCGGTGAGAATGCTTGCTCTGCCTCCCTGGCCGCCCCAACAGCCGTGAGCCCAGGCTAGTTTGTTATAATGAAGGATTGATGACTTGCACACGCTTTGCAGGTTTGGGCAAATCGCCTAGAATTTTTAAACGCCCTGCGGGACGATGGTAAGGTGAGACAATGGTTGAAACGAATCCAAGTCAGAGCAGCCAGGGACGGCCTGGTGGAATGTCAATCAAGGAATTCTTCTATCTGCTGCGCTGGGATTGGCGCATGAACAAAGGACTGACCTTCGACCGCCTGCGCGCCATGCTGCTGATGCTCGATGTCCGCTTCGAACAGTTGATCCACCGCAATTTCTGCCGCCCCAGGAATCCGCTCATCCTCGTCTGGTATTTCACCCGCTTTCTGGGTTCGCTTTTTCAGTGGTTCATCGCCACCTCCATCATCCCCGGGGACGTAAAGATCGGGCGTGGGCTGAGGCTGCCGCACCCTCAAAATATCATCATCTCACGCTTTGCAGAACTTGGTGAGTTTTGCACTGTCTATCAGAACGTTTCCGTCGGGTTGAACGGCTTCAAACCCGATTCGCCGCCGCGCATCGGCGATATGGTCATGCTGGGGACCGGGAGTGTTGTGGTGGGGGACATAACGATTGGTTCTGATGTGATCATCGGTGTTGGCGCCATGATCGTGCGTTCCGTGCCGGAACATTCACGCGTCTTCAGCCCGCGGCCGTCCGTGTTGACAAACCACCCGAGCCATCACCTGGCGGAACCGGGCAGCGACGAGCACATCCGTGACCCGTACAGCATCTGGCGTTGATTTTCGTCGCCGACGGCGGGAAAAACCATTCCACCCTTTGAAAAAGCACCCCCGATGAACCGTTTCTGGATCGCCCTCAAAGCCGCTC
>JBFMCM010000005.1:0-5508 GCA_040754355.1 Chloroflexota bacterium
GGACATTCCGGACCTGCGAGGGCGAATTCCCCAAATCGCGCAGTTTCTTGACCCTCACCGCCATTTCGTCTAGAGAGGCTGTTTGTACAGGAACAATTTTTGGGGAAGGCGCAGGGACTCCTATGCTCGGCTGCGCTGAAGCCTGCTGGACAAGCGTCCGCAATTCGGTGATGGTCAGCCACCGATTGGGACTCTCTTTTTGCGGCACAGTGAGTGACTCCGGCCAGCGGGTCACGCGCAGACGTGCGCCGCCCAGTTCGAGTTCGAAGGCCAGGCCGCAGGTCCCGCAGGCGAGTCGGTCGGGAGCGTCAGGTGTATGACAGACTGTCATCTTTGACGCGGAACACAGCGGGCAGCATGCCCGGCTGCCCCATGCTTCGGGAATGGATGCGCGTGCGGTGGTGGTGTCCATTAGTGCAGCAAAGTAATCATCCCTCAGTCTCACGAGCGGAGACGCTCTCTATCTTTCGCGACGAACGCTTCATACTCCGCTGGAATTTCGATGTCGAACTTATTACACAGGTGCTTGACATCTCGATAATCATTTTCATCCAGCGGATACCCGGTATGAAATTTGACCATCCACTCCGGTGCGATGCAGCGCACCGGGACACCGTCAATCGTACCATGTCCCTGCCACGACTCGAGCGGGTACTTGACCCCGAAGATGTTGTTCCCCGCCTTGTCGAAGGTGCAGGAGTGGAGGTCGAACAGATGTCCCTGGTCGTCGCCCAGGACGAAGTTGCATTCCCAGGTGTCATCCTGCGGCACATCCCGGTAGCCGCGCCTCTCCAGCAGGGACCGGATGAGCGGCACATCCTTGTGGAGCACGGCCACATCCAGGTCGCGATGCCGGCGCGTCTGCCGCCCGAGCAGCGCGTCCACACCCCAGCCGCCGTCGAGGATGACCTCGATGCCGTTCTGGTTGAGGAGATGGACGATATCGATCACGTCCACAGAGGTCATTTCAGGGGTGAGAGGTGGCATGTAGATTCTTTCCGTTTGTTCCCCTTACTTGATTTGAACACCCATCCGTTCCAGAAGGGCGCGGCTCCATTCAGCCCGGTATTTGACGGGCGGTTTCTCCGGCTTGTGCGAGTCGGAACCCGAACTGACCAGCAGATTGTGTTTTTTCGCATAGTCCAGATACATTGCCGTCTGTTCCGGCGTATGCTTTGGCTGATAGACCTCCAGGCCGTCTATCGGAATCTCCTGGCGGAGTTTATCCAACCGCTGGATATCATAGGTGACAAACCCATCTGCGTGTCCGGGGTGGGCGATGAGGCACACCGCCCCGCTCAGGTGTGCGGCCTCCACCACCGCGGCGAGGTCGTTTGTTGCAAAAATGCAGCCCGCCTCCAGGATGATTCTCCCCGCCGACGGCTGGCCTGTGCCAAAGCCATGTTTGATTAAGAGAGCGGCCAACGCATGGGGTTGTTGCGGACTGGGTGTTTCCAGGAGGGCCGTCAACTCGCCGGGGTCCGGAGAAAACGTATATCCTTTCCGTTGCAGGTTCTCATAGACTTCCCGGGTGTTCTCACGCTGGCGGCGCAACAGGCCCTGGGCAAAGTCGTTCAAGGCATTGGGGCCTGAATCAAACCCGAAGCAGAGCAAGTCTGTCGTGCAGGGGAGGCCCGACATTTCATCTTTCCCCGACATTTCATCTTGCCACAGGGTAGTCATTTCCACGCCCACGAGGATGGGCATGTGTTTTTCGAGTGCCAGTTGTTGAATGGCAGCGACCGTATCCGCGCGGTCATGGTCGGTGATCGCCGCCAGGCTGAACTGCTCGGCGAGCAGATGGTCGAGCAACGACTCCACTGTCCAGCGGCCATCACTGAACGTGGTGTGCAGGTGGAGATCGATTACTGAATCGGCTTTGAGATGGAGGCCCGTCGTGGATAAGTTCATAGGGTAACCTCTTTGCTTAACGAACAATTGCCAGCGAGGACGACTTCCAAGCCGTTCTGGTTGAGCAGGCGGAGGAGGTCGAGCACGTCCACGGCGGTCATTTCGGGAGTGTTCTTGGGCATTGTATTCCAATATATTAGTGGAGGGTTTTTAGCTGGCCTTCGAGTTCTGTATCTCTTGATTTTGCCGATCTAATTCTTCTCTACAGAGATCAGAAATACGATAAATGTGGTTTAACACTTCTGCGACGATAAACCAAAAATGCTGAAGAAGTACATACTTTCTTATTTCGTCTTTTGTCCAGCACTGATATTTTTGCCGTTTAGTCTTATCATTTGTGTGTGCCATTGCTCCGTATATTACTACATTGAGAATCTCGCCCCAAGTTGGATGCTCACCAACTTCAAAGAAATTCTTTTGGATATCCAAAGGGTGCTGATTGGTTATTTCAAAAAAAGCGTGACGAGCATTTTCCATTTTGGATCGGAATTCTTGTGATAGAGATGTATCGGTAAGTAAATGCTTGATTTGTGCAAATGAATAATTCTCGTTGTGTTGTAGAAACAGACGGAATGTGAATAACGAAGCATCCCCCTTCTCTTCGTCAGGTAAATCAAATTTAATTTCCCACTCCTCATTTTCCATTTTATGGCCACGGAAGCCCTTGATTGTATGCTTAATATGTTCATCAAGCTTCATGTTTCGAAGCTTGCTTGCTTTTTCGACGCAATCTTCAAGAGCTTGTCGTGTTCTTTCTTTCATGTGGCTGGGTAATTACTCTTCAAGGTATTAGCCGCATCATACTCGTAATTGCGGCAGCATATTAATTTTTCAAAAATTTCCTCTGCCACTCGAACAACTTGTTCAACGCCTCGATGGGCGACAGGCCATTCACGTCCAATTCCTTCAACTCCTCCAGCAGCGGGCTGGTCTCCGGGAACAGCGCGGCCTGCTGGGCGGCGTGGGGGTTGATCTTGACCGCTTTACCGGAGGACTTTTCCAATTCGGCCATGATCTCGCCTGCCCGTTGGACCACCGGCCGCGGCAGTCCTGCCAATTGCGCCACATGGATGCCGTACGACCGGTCCGCGCCGCCGGGGACGATCTTGTGCAGGAAGACCACCTTCCCGTCCGCTTCGGTGACGGCCACGTTGTAATTGCGCACCCCCGGCAGCAGGTCCACCAGCTGGGTCAGTTCGTGGTAATGGGTGGCAAAGAGCGTTTTGGCGCGCAACTGCGGATGGTTGTGGACATATTCCACCACCGCCCAGGCAATCGAGACGCCGTCGTAGGTGCTGGTGCCGCGTCCGATCTCATCCAAAATCAACAGCGACCGCGCTGTGGCATGATGCAGGATATTCGCCGCCTCGATCATCTCGACCATGAAGGTGGACTGCCCGGCGTGGATCTCGTCCTGGGCGCCGATGCGGGTGAAGATGCGGTCCACCAGCCCGATCTTGGCCGAAGCCGCCGGGACGAAGGAGCCGATCTGCGCCATCAGCACGATCAGCGCGGCCTGCCGCAGGTAGGTGGACTTGCCCGACATGTTCGGCCCGGTGATGACCCGCACCACCTCGCCCTTCTCGAAGGTGATATCGTTGGGGACGAACCTCTCGGACTTGAGACTTTGCTCCACCACCGGATGCCGTCCCTCGCGGATGTCGAGGACGTCATCCTCCCGGACCTCGGGCCGGGTGTACCCGCCCAGCGCAGCCGCCTCAGCCAGGGAGGAGAGCACGTCCAGTTCGGCCAGCGCCCGGGCCGTATCCAGCAGGTGCGTTGTGGATTTCGCCAGCGCGGCGCAAATCTCCTTGAAGAGCCGCAGTTCGATCTCGCGGATGCGTTCCTCGGCGTTCAGCACCAGCGTCTCGTATTCTTTCATCTCCGGGGTGATGAAACGCTCGGCATTGACCAGCGTCTGCTTGCGGATGTAGTCCTTCGGGGCGTTGGCAGCCTGCCCCTGCGAAATTTCGATGTAGTAACCGAAGACTTTGTTGTAGCCGACTTTCAATGTCTTGATACCGGTGCGGGCGCGCTCGGTCGGCTCGAGGTTGTTGATCCACTCGCGGGCGTGACGGGAGGCCTCGATGACCCCGTCCAGTTCGGCAGAGTAGCCGGGGCGGATGATGCCGGTGTTTTGCAGCGTGGCGGGCGGGTCGTCGGCGATGGATTGTTGGAGCAGAGCCAGTTCGTCGGCGCAGGGGTTCAAATCCTGTAGGGGCAACCCTTGTGGTTGCCCCTGGGCAGGGACGAGCCCTGCTCCTACAAATACATTTTGAATTGCCGGAATTCGTACCAGCGTCTCCCTCATCGCAACCAAATCGCGCGGCTGGGCGTGGCCGGAGAGGATGCGGTTGGTCAGGCGTTCCAGGTCGTTGAGCGGCTTCAGAGCGGCGCGGACTTCGGCGCGCAGCATCGAGCGGCTGTAGAAGAATTCCACGCCCTCCTGCCGGACCCGGATTCTGTCCACATCCAGAAGCGGCTGGCTGACCCACTGACGCATCAGCCGTTTCCCCATCGGGGTGACGGTCTGGTCGAGGATGCCCAGCAGGGAGTTCTTCGTCTCGCCGCGTAATGTCTCGATTAATTCAAGATTGCGGCGCGTGGAGGCGTCGAGGGTCATGAACTCCCCCAACGTATAGACGCGCAGCCCGGTCAGCAGGCCGAGGGCGGCGGGTTCGGTGTCGCCCAGATATTGCAGGATGGCCCCCGCGGCGCGGACGGCGAGCGGCTTCTCGTTCAGCCCGAAGCCGTCCAGCGCGGCGGCCTGGAAGTGGGCCAGCAGTGTCTCGCGGCATTTGCCCGGCTCGAAACGCCAGGCCGGCCAGCCGGTCAGTTGGCCGGGGACGCCGTTCGGGATGATGAGGTTGTCGGGGTGGATGGTTTCGGCGGGGTGCAGGCGTGTCAGTTCGGCGCGCACCGGATTCAGGTCCGCGCCCGCCTCGAGTTCGGTGACGGCGAACTCGCCGGTGGTGATGTCCACGTAGGCGATGCCGGCGCGTCCGTCGTCGAGGACAAGGGAAGCCAGGTAGTTGTTGGCGTCGCTTGGCAGGAGTCCCGGTTCGACGATCGTCCCCGGGGTGACAACGCGGATGACTTTGCGGGGAAAGATGCCCTTGGTGGGCTGGTCGCCCATCTGTTCGCAGATAGCGACGTGGTAGCCCTTTTCGATCAGCCGCGAGAGATAGTTTTCGACGGCGTGATAAGGGATGCCGGCCAGCGGGGCGCGCAGTCCCTTGCCGATGGGGCGGGAGGTAAGGACGATGTCCAGTTCGCGCGAGACGGTTTCAGCGTCCTGGTCGAAGGTCTCGTAGAAGTCACCCAGCCGGAAGAAGAGGATGGCATCCTGGTACTGGCGTTTGATTTCGAGATATTGCTGGCGGATGGGGGTGACGTCGTCGCTGCTCATGGGTTCGATTCTACCCCTATTTGTGAAGAAGCAGTATAATCCAGCCACTATATTCTCGCGAAACGGAGGTTTCAAATGGCTAGTGTAACGTACGAGCACGTCACAAAGGAATTCGGCAACGTCGTGGCGGTCAATGACCTGAACCTGAAGATTGACGACAAGGAATTCCTGGTCTTCGTCGGACCTTC
>JBFMCM010000006.1:0-4270 GCA_040754355.1 Chloroflexota bacterium
GGGCTTATATCGTCGTCGCCGGATGGGGGGAAAAGTGCGACTGGTATAAGAATATCCAAAAAACGCCGCAGGTGCGTGTGGACGTGGGCTTCCGCCGTTTTCAGGCACAGGCTGAGGCGGTGGAGAGTGAAACCGCCGCGGCCCTGCTTGCGGAGTATGCCCGCCGCTTCCCGTTCCCATTCCGCCAGTTTGCAAGAGTCCTGTCAGGCGAGTCGGTCATCGGTACCCTGGAAGAGTGCCGCCGCTTGGTGCAGATGGCTCCGCTGGTGGCATTCCGGCCAATTTGAAACCCCTGTAATAAAGAACAGCCTCCGCAAACTTTCGAAGGCGGAGGCTGTTCTTTATTTCTTCCGGCCGTCTTTTTCCTTGAACTCCAGCCCATCTTCCTTCTCATTTACGTGCACCGCCACCGTCTTTCCCTGGCCAAACTTTCCGCCCAGCAGTTCAATGGAAAGCGGGCTTTCCAGGTATTTCTGCAAGGCGCGCCGCAGCGGGCGGGCGCCGAAGGCCGGATCGTAGCCCTGATTTGCCAGCCACTTGCGGGCTTTTTCGGTCAATTCGACATTGACGCCGAATTCATTCAACCGTTCCTGGATTTCCTTCATTTGCAGGTCAACGATCTTCTCCATCTGTTCCACCGAGAGCGGCGAGAACATGATGATTTCGTCTATGCGGTTGAGGAACTCGGGCCGGAAGGCGCCCTTGAGGGCTTTCTCGATCTTGTCGTGAGCCTCGCGCTCCTCGTCCGTCTCGGTGCGCTGGAGGAAGCCCAGGGTGCCGCCCTTGCGCACGTACTCGGTGCCCAGGTTGGAGGTCATGATAAGCACCGTGTTGCGGAAGTCCACCACGTTGCCCTGGCCGTCGGTCATGCGCCCGTCGTCCAGGATTTGCAGCAGGGCGTTCCAAACCTCGGGATGGGCTTTTTCGATCTCGTCGAAGAGCAGGACGCGGTACGGGCGGCGGCGGACGGCCTCGGTCAGTTGGCCGCCTTCCTCGTAGCCCACGTAGCCGGGCGGCGCGCCGAACAGGCGCGAGACGGTGTGCTGCTCGCGGTACTCGGACATGTCAATTCGCACCAGGGCATCCTCGTCGTCGAACATGAACCAGGCCAGCGCTTTGGCCAGTTCGGTCTTGCCTACGCCGGAAGGACCGATAAAGATGAATGAGCCGATGGGCCGCGAGGGGTCTTTCATGCCGGAACGGGCGCGCCGGATGGCGTCCGAAATGGCGTGGATGGCCTCATCCTGGCCGATGATGCGCTCATGCAGGCGCTCCTCCATGTGCAGGAGTTTTTCGGCCTCGGTCTCCATCATCTGGCTGACCGGGATGCCGGTCCACTGGTGGACCACCTCTGCGATGTCGTTCACGTCCACCACCTCGTCAATGTGGTGTTCCAGTTCCCATTTTTCGCGCTTGGTATTGAAACTCTGCTCGAGGCGCAGACGCTCGGCCTTCTTCTGGGCGGCGCGCTCGTAGTCGCGCTCCAGGCCGGCTTGCTCCTCTTCAGCACGCAGTTTCTCGATTTCGTTCTTCTGTTCCTTCAGGTCGGCCGGCAGGGAATAAAGTGCCACGCGCAACTTGGCCGCCGCCTCGTCCATCAAGTCAATCGCCTTGTCCGGCAGGTGGCGGTCGGTGACGTAGCGGTCGGCCAGCCGCGCCGCGGCTACCAGGGACTCGTCCGCAAAGCGGACTTTGTGATGCGCTTCGTAGCGATCGCGCAGACCATGCAGCATCTTGATGGTGTCGTCCACGTTTGGTTCCTCGACGTAAATCGGGGCAAAACGTCGCTCCAGCGCGGCGTCCTTCTCGATGTGCTTGTGATATTCGTCCAGCGTGGTCGCGCCGATGCACTGCAACTCGCCGCGCGCCAAGGCCGGCTTGAGCATGTTGGAGGCGTCCATCGCGCCCTGGGCTGCCCCCGCGCCGATGACCGTGTGCAGTTCGTCGATCATCAGGATGATTTCACCCTGCGCCCGCTGGACTTCCTCGATGGCTGATTTCAGGCGTTCTTCGAACTCGCCGCGGAAACGTGACCCGGCAATCATCCCGCCCAGGTCGAGCGCCACGACGCGTTTGCCCGACAGGATTTCCGGCACGTCGTTGGTGGCGATCTTCTGCGCCAGTCCCTCCACGATGGCCGTCTTGCCCACCCCGGCCTCGCCGATCAACACCGGGTTATTCTTGGTGCGGCGGGAAAGGATCTGGATGAGACGCAGAATCTCGGTATCGCGGCCGATGACCGGGTCGAGTTTGCCCTCGCGGGCTAATTGGGTCAGGTCGCGGGAATATTTCTCCAGGGTGCGGTAACGCGTCTCAGCCTGCGGGTCGGTGACGCGCTGCCCGCCGCGCATCTGCTGGATGGCGTCGAGGACCCGGTCGCGGTTCAGGCCGGCCGACTCGAGGATGCGGGCGGCGGAGGTGTTGCGCTCGCTCATGATGGCCAGAAAAATGTGCTCGGTGGAAATGTACTCGTCTTTCAGGCGGTTGGCTTCCTCGTTTGCCAGGTCAATGATGCGTTTGACGCGCGGGGTGATAAAAATCTGCCCGGCCCCGCCGCCGAAGATATTGGCCTTGGGTGTCATCCGCAGGGTCTGGTCGAGGCGTTCGGCCAGTGCCTGGGCATTGATCTTGAGATTTTCGAGAATCTGGGGGATCACCCCGCCGGGCTGCTCGATGAGCGCCAGCAGGATGTGTTCGGTATCTATCTGGTTATGGCCGTAGCGCTGGATGATCTCGGCGGCGCGCTGGGCGGCCTCTTGTGCTCTCTCAGTGAAACGATCGAATCGCATCATAAGCGGAATCCTTTCGGTCTACGAGAGCGATTATAACAAAGGAGGGGTCGGCGCCTTGCATATTTTGCGTAAGAATTGCGTTAATCCTGTCTTGATTGTACTTAATTACCACCAAAGTGCAAGCGCGGAATGGCTATAATGTGATGTGAAAGGAGGCGACATGACGCGCAATCTTTTCGTGACCCTTATCCTGACCCTCATCCTGGTTGCCTGTTCCATCCCCACGGACAAGCCGCCGCGTCCCACCCTGACGGAGATTTCCGGCCCCCCGTGACCAACGATTAGAGCCTCCAAAACCCGGCTATAATATTACAGATGGCTGTCCTGACCTCATCCCTGCCTGCCTTCCCGCCCCAACTGCGCCCGCTCAACATCCTGCGCGACCTGCCTGCCGTGGCAAATCTCGTCGAAACCTGTTTCGCCAGCACCCTCGACGACGACGGCCGCCGCTATCTTCAGCAGATGCGCCGTTCCGGGAAGGACAACGCATTCCTGCGCTGGGCGTCCAAAGTGGCCGACACTGCCTCCATGCCGCTGACCGGCTTCGTCTGGGAAGAGAACGGGGAGATCATCGGCAATGCCAGCCTCATCCCTTACCGGCGCAGCCGACGAAAGTATTACCTGATTGCCAATGTCGCCGTCCACCCCAACCAGCGGCGGCACGGCATCGGACGCCTCCTGACCCTGGCTGCCATGCAGCAGGCTGAGCGCAAACACGCCGACGAGACCTGGCTCCACGTGCGTGACGACAATCCTGGGGCAATCGCTCTGTACGAAGACCTGGGTTTCCGCGAACGCGCCCGCCGCGCCTCCTGGCGCATCACCCTCGACCGGACGAACCGTCCCGAGGCAGCCGTGCAAGAGGTTTCCCGCCGCCGCAAGCGCGACTGGCCCCGGCAGGAGGCATACCTGCGGCGGGCCTACCCGGAACTCCTGGCCTGGTACCAGTCCCTGCCCTGGCCATCCCTGCGTCCCGGCCTGGCTTATGCCATCGAACGCTTCGTGCTGGCCGACGATACCCGTCACTGGACCATGCGTTCCGGCAACGACCTGGCCGCCGCTCTCACCTGGCAGCCCATGCCTCCCAATTACCCCGACCGGCTGTGGGCTGCCGTCCCCCCCTCCGGCGCAGACGAGGCCCTGCGCGCCCTGCTCCTGCGCGCCCGCCGCGAACTGGCCTCCTGGCGTACGACCCTCGCCCTCGACCTCCCCGCCGGGGAATACACCGAGGCCATCCAGTCAGCCGGATTTCACCTCCACCGCACCCTGCTCTGGATGCAACTGGCTGAAACCCGCCAGGACAAAGACCGTAAATATAACAGATAATTTGTAACTTCTCAACAAAAGGGGAGGATGGGGGTGGGGGGGGGGGGGGGGGGGGGGCGGCGGCCGTGGGGAGTCGCCCTGTCGCGCGACGGCCGCTGGCTCTACACCGCCAACGGCCTGTCGGACGACGTCTCGGTGGTGGACGCGCGCAC
>JBFMCM010000007.1:0-8639 GCA_040754355.1 Chloroflexota bacterium
GTTTTAAATCCCGGTGTGCGGGCTCCCGCCCGCATACCGCAGGCAGAAGCCCGCACTCCTGTTCGAACAGGTATAGCCATGCCTACTCTCCAAGTCAACGAGACGGAACTCTACTACGAACTGCACGGACCGGAAGACGCCGAAGTTCTTGTGCTCTCCAACGGTGTGCTGATGAGCACCGCCAGTTGGGGCCTCCAGACTCCCGCCCTGGCGAAACACTACCGCCTCCTGCTCTACGATTGCCGCGGCATGTGGAAGTCTGCCCACCCCAAAGGGCCATACACCATGGAATTGCATGCCGACGACCTGGCTGCGCTATTGGACGCCTTGAAGATCGAAGCCGCCCACATCGCCGGGATTTCCTACGGCGCGGAAGTGAGCATGGCCTTTGCCCTGAAATACCCGCAGCGGGCGCGGACCCTGTTCCTGGCCTCCGCAGTGAGCGAGTCGGACCCCGTCCTGCGCGGCTTTATAGGGTCGTGGTCGGCAGCCGCCCGGTCGCGTGACCCAGAGCGGCTGTTCGAAGTCAGTTACATGCTCAACTTCTCGGATACCTACATCGCTGCCAACCGCGCCGCCATCCAGGCCGCTTCCGAGCGCTACAAACTGCTGGACATGGATGCCGTGCTCGAACTGCTCGACTGCTTCGATCGCCTCGACCTGACGAAGGAACTGCACCGCATCTCCACCCCGACCCTCGTCCTGGTCGGAGAAAACGATATCCTCAAGCCGCGCAAGTACAGCGAGCGCATCGCCCACGCAATCCCCGGTGCAGACCTGGTGGTCGTGCCAGGCTCAGGTCACGCCATATGTCTCGAAAAACCGGCGCTCTTCAATGCCCTCCTGCTTGGGTTCCTGGCAGCCAACCAGAATTGACCCGTCGATTTGCTATGGACAACAGAAATAGGAAATTTTCCTGAGAAAAGGAGGTGGTTCCTGCAAAATCCAAGACCGATGTTCCTGTTCTAGAAAAAATTACCCAATACTCTTTAGGAGGAGTAAACCCATGAAAACTGCACATTTCTTTCTGATGGTTGGCGTTGTTCTCTCGCTGGTCCTGGCAGCCTGCGGTCCCGTTGCCACCCCCACCGCTGTCGTCACGGAACCGCCCGCAACCGAACCGCCCGCGACTGAACCGCCCGGCCTGACCTGCGCCGAGCCTATCAAGGTCGGCCTCATCACTGATGTGACTGGTTCGCTGGCTATCTACGGCGCGCACATCCTGCGCTCGTTCATGCTTGGCATGGAATATGCCACCGGCGCGGCCGGCACGGCTGGCGAGGTGTTCGATTTCGCTACCGTACAGGAAAACACCTTCATGCTCGACGAGTGCCAGATTATCATCTACGTCGCTGACGACCAGAGCACCCCAGACACTACCGCCACCATTGCCCGCGAGTTCATCGAGGTCAAGGGTGTGGATATTCTGGTTGGTACGGTGAACTCGGGCGCGACGGCCACCCTGCAAGGGATTGCCGCCGAAAACCAGATCCCCCTGATCGTAGCCCCGGCTGCGGCCAATGACATCACCGGCGTCAATTTCAACGAATACACCTTCCGCGTCAGCCGCAACAACTACCAGGACGCGATGAACGAATGTCTGTACCTGACGACACAGTATTCCACCTTCATCCAGATAGCGCCGGATTATGCCTTCGGGCGAGGTTCTGCGGCAGCATTCCGCGATGCCTGCACCCTCGATGGTGGAACATTCGTGGCTGATGATATCTTCGCTCCCGCCGATACCACCGATTTCACCCCTTATATGGAACAGATCTTCGATTCGGGCGCGGAAGCCTATATCGTCACATGGGCCGGCAGCGGGTTCGTTCCGTTGATGCAGGCTGCTACCGACCTGGGGGTTACCGAGAACATGGCATTAGGCGCGACCTTCATTGACAATGTCTTGATGCCGATTTGGTACGGGAATGCCGTGGGCAGCTCGAGCGGTATCCTCTATCACTACTCCGCCCCGAACAATCCTGCCAATGACTTCCTGAAGTCGGAGGACAAGGCCCGCTACGGCGTAATGCCCGACCTGTTCGATGCGGACGGCATGAATGCGGCCATCTTGGTGGTGGAAGCCATCAAGGCCACCAACGGTGACATGTCCGGCGCCGCGTTGGTCGCTGCGATGGAAGGCATGACATTCGAAGGCCCCAAGGGGACCATCTATATCCGCCCCGAAGACCATGTGGCCATCCAGGATATGTACATCCTGAAGCTGCTAAATCTCACTGACCCGGATGCCAATTTCTACGAATACGTCGAGACCACCCGTCCTGAGCCGCCGTGCCTGTTGCCCGAGGCTCTCAAAGATCGCTGCGGAATCCTGCCTTATGGCAGCCTGAGCGGCGGTCAATAAATAACCATCTGTTCGTTGGGGCGGGCGCAATCATTGCGCCTGCCCCGTTTTGCTATTATGATTTAATCATCCCGACTGCCGTTCTGGTGAGACGACCCCATGGATGTTCCCATCATTCTCGAAACGAAGAATTTACGCAAGGAATTCGGCGCCCTGGTCGCCGTGGATAATGTTGATCTGCGCGTACAGGCCGATACTGTCCACGCGATCATCGGGCCGAATGGAGCCGGGAAGACCACCCTTTTCAACCTTCTGAGCAATGCCTTCGAACCGACCGCCGGGAAGGTATTCTTCGATGGACGGGACATCACCCACCTGCCAACGCATCGCATCATCCACCTCGGCATCGGACGATCCTTCCAGATCACCAACCTGTTTCCCAACCTGACCGCGCTGGAGAATGTCCGTCTGGCGGCGCAGGCGTTGGGTAAGGACAACTTCCGTTTCCTGCGCAATGCCAGCCATTTCAAACGCTACGAGCAGCGCGCCTGGGAGGTGCTCGACCAGGTCGGGATGTCGGACCGCGCCCTGACGCTGGCGCGCGCCCTGCCGCATGGCGACCAGCGCAAACTCGAACTGGCAATTATCCTGGCCCCCGATCCCAAACTACTCCTGCTCGATGAACCCACCGCCGGCATGGCCGCCGAGCAGGTCCCCGGGATGATGAATCTCATCAGCCAGATCAATAAAACCGGCAACAAAACGATTGTCCTCGTGGAACACAATATGAGTGTTGTCATGAATATTTCGGACCGCATCACTGTCATGCACTTGGGGCGCATCCTGGCGGAGGGAACGCCGTCAGAAATCGCGGCCAATCCCGAGGTCCAGAACGCTTACCTGGGAAAACTGTATGGCAACCTCGGGAAGAAGGAGGCCTAGCGAACCATGGTCCCCCTGCTCGAAGTTCGCGACGTCCACACCTTCATCGGCCAGTACCACATTCTCCAGGGAGTCAGTCTGTCTGTGCCCAGGGGTGGAATAACCGCCCTGCTTGGGCGCAATGGTGCTGGTAAAACCACCACGCTGAAAACCATTCTCGGTCTTACCCCGCCTCGCCAGGGGGAGGTGCTCTTCGCCGGCCAACCCATCCACGAGATGCGCAGTTTTGATATTGCTGCCCTCGGCATCGGCTTCGTCCCAGAACAGCGCGCCATTTTCCGTGACTTGAGCGTGGAAGAGAATTTGAAGATAGCCGAACGGAAACGCGGCGATCTGCGCCGGAAACAGGAGATGATCTTTGGTCTCTTCCCGGACCTCCAGCGGCTGATCCATTTACCCGGAACCCACCTCTCCGGCGGGCAGCAGCAGATGTTGGCCATTGCCCGCGCCCTGGTGGCCGACAACCGCCTGCTGTTGATTGATGAACCCAGCGAAGGGCTGGCGCCGGTCATCATCGAGCAGCTCATCCTTGCCATCCGCCAGCTCTCCGCTGAGACCACCATCCTGCTCGTTGAACAGAATTTCCTCGTCGCCAGCCAGTTGGCCGAAGACTATGTCATCATCGAGGAAGGACGGTCGGTCAAGACCGGCAAAATGTCTGCGCTGATCAAAGACGAGCAGACCATCCATCGTTATCTCGGCGCGGCCTAGGAGGAGTGCATGAATTCGTTTGTCTTGTATTTGCGCAGGAACCGGGCGCTGTTGATCACGGCGGCTGTCCTTCTTTTTGTGTTGCTGCTAGCCATCCGGGGAATGGAAACTCAGGACTGGGTAGTGACATTGCTGCGCAGCCTTTCGGTGGCTGCGGTGACATTCCTGGTTGCTTCCGGCTTCTCGCTCATCTTTGGTCTGCTGGACGTACTCAACCTGGCGCAAGGAACGCTGTTCATGATCGGCGCCTACGTGGCCTGGACAGTCTACATCCGCCCGGACACGTTTATTGACATTCTCACGCCCATATGTTTTTTGGTCGCTGGTTTCGTCCTGCTACCTTTATGGGACTACTTCGCTGGCCGGCTGGCAGGCAAGAAGGTCCTGGCGCGCCTATGGCCCTGGGCAGGACTGATATTAGCAGGTGCCCTCCTGTTTTTTTCGCTGCGCGCTTATCCGGTCACGATATGGGATCCCGGTATCTATTCCCAGGCCCCTGGCACGTATTCAGTATTTGCTGGCAGCGGTATGCTTCTCATTCCTCCAGCGGAAACGTTCGGTGACAGGAGTGCTGTGCTGGTCCTGGGCGGCATCCTGCTGGGCAGTTTCCTGCTGGCCTTCAGCCTGGCCGGTTTGCAGAATAACCGCCGCGCTGCACGGGGGCGTACCGGTCTGCGTTTGCCGTGGACATACTTTGTCTCCTTCCTGGTTGTCCTGGCAGCGGGTCTGCTGGTCTTTCTTTACAATACCTCCCTTACGGACGCCATCGTTGGCCTGGGCTCGACCTGGTTGTTCTTTATTTCCATCCTGGTTGCCCTGCTGACGGGTATCCTGCTGGGTAGCCTCATCGAGTCCTCGCTGATTCGCCCGCTATATTCCCGCCCTATCTACCAGTTGATGATCACGCTCGGGCTGAGCGCTGTGGGTATTGAACTCGTCCGGGCCATTTGGGGGCGGCCTGAATTTACCATGCCCAAGCCCGAAATCTTCAACGGCACTGGGACCGGATGCCCGGCCACCTCGCTGGCAGATGTGTTCCGCTACAACTGCTCCACCATCCTTTTCATGGACAGCCGCATCCGGGTCTACAACGAGATTTTCATCCCCCTGGTGGGAATCATCGTGCTGGTTGGCATCTGGATCCTCCTGCAACGGACGCGCATCGGCATGATCATCCGCGCCGGTGTCCAGGACCGGGAAATGGTGGAGGCGCTCGGGATCAATGTCCGCCGGGTATTCACTTTCGTCTTTGCCTTGGGCGTAGGCCTGGCCGCCCTGGGTGGGGCGCTGGCCGGCCCCTCGATGGGCATATCCACCGCAATGGGCGAGAGTCTGCTGCTGAATGCGCTGATCGCCCTGGCGATCGGCGGCCTCACCAGTTACCCGGGCGCAGCCGTCGGCTCGCTGCTGGTAGGTCTCATGCAGCAGTTCATCATCAAATACGGGCAGATCGGCATCCCGCTGCCATTCCTGGACGAACCGTTCAAACCCACCCCGCCGCTCGTGCCGGCCTCGACTGTCCTCTTGATGGTCATCATCCTCCTGGTCTTGCCGCGCGGCCTGCTCGGACGGAAGGAGTGAGGCAACATGAACCAGGCAAACCCGACTCCCCTGAAGACGGATCGCTTCAAATCCATCTTCCGCGCCAATTCGACCGGCTGGATTGTGATCCTGGTGATGGTCTTGCTGCCTTTCATCACCTCGCTCGTCAGCGGGCAATCCATTGCGAGCCTGCTGGCCAACGAATCGGGTACGGCCAAGTTCGTGCAGGGACTGGCCATCGAGATTTTCATTCTGGCGCTGTTTGCCCTCAGTTACGACCTGGTCCTGGGCGTGACTGGTCTGCTTTCCTTCGGCCATGCCATGTTCTTCGCGGTCGGCGCGTACCTGACCGGCATCCTGCTCAAAAGTTTTGGCTGGTCGTTGTGGGCCACGCTGGGAGCGGTGCTTGTGGCAGCCCTCATCCAGGCTGTCCTGTTTGCCGTCGTCCTGCCGCGTGTTCAGGGCGTGACCTTTGCCCTGGTCACCCTGGGTATCGCCTCAGTGTTCTACATTGTCATCCAGTCGCATGAGATGAGCGCCTACACCGGCGCGGATGTTGGCCTGCAGGGCGTGATAGCCCCGGAGTTCATCAATGCTGCCGCTCACCGGATGCGCTTCTATTTTGTCGCCCTGGGCTTGTTGATAGCCATGTATCTTTTATACAAGCGCTTCGTCAACTCTCCCACCGGGCGCGTCTGTGTCGCCATTCGTGAGAACGAGAACCGGGCGCGCATGCTGGGCTACAACACGTTCTACTTCAAGCTGATTACCCTGACGCTTGCCAGCCTCACGGCAGCCCTGGCCGGCAGCCTGCATGCCCTCTTCCAGCCGATTGTCAGCCCACACACAGCCAGCATGGGTTTTACAATAGCCGCCCTTTTGATGACACTCATTGGCGGTGTGGGTACACTGAGCGGTGCATTGGTCGGCGCTGCTATCTACCGCTTGCTTGAATACGGATTAAAAAACTTGTTCGGGGAACAGTCCACATTCTTGCTGGGTGCTGTCTATATTTTGATCGTGCTTTTCTTGCCCTATGGGATCATCGGCACCTGGAGGTTGAAGTCTCTGCAACTTCGTTCCGGGTGGCAACGGTTGATCGAGTTGGTCCATAAAACCAATTAACCTGTTTGTGGAAACATTAGAAATAGACTCGTTCAATCCCCTGTACATACTTGGAATTGCGCGTCACGCGAAAGGGGAAAAAACCGGCCACGCGGTCGGCCTGCGGCTCCTGTTCGTTCTCGTATTTCAACTCCACGATCACATCCTTGAAATTTTCCTGCCGATGGACAAACTGATTCTCGAAAAGTCCATTGACTTTGTAGAATTCCATCCGGTTATCCAGAGTGAGCCTGAAAGCGCCATCATGGGTGGCATAGTAATGACGGTGGTACCTGTTGAACAAGACCACATTCAAGCCGCGCAGGGTGTGCCGGACAGCAGGCGGCAGGTCCGAATCAGAGAGGAGGCCTTGGAAAATACGGTCGCAGAAACGCGCCTCCAGCCGGAAGGCGGAGAGGGGATAGGTGTGCTTTGTGCCGACCATCCCATCCTTGACCTTGATCTCCAGCATGGGACGGCCGATCTCGCCAAACGGCTCTCCGTACCAGCGCACGCGCACCTTGCGGCGCTGCATCGCGCCATGCACGTTATCATAGTAGTTAATCATATCCGAGGTATCCAAGTACAGGTTGTTGACATGGCGCGGTGGATAGGGTGCGCGGAAATTTTGCGGGTGCTGCCGTATCAGCGCCTCCACTTGGAAGGGCATTAAATCCTCCACCAGGAACTTGCGCTCGTATCGGAAGGAGCGCAGGTAGGTGTATCCCTGGTCTTGCATCACCAGATCCCTTTGTTATCCATGAAGGAAATTTCCAGTTTTTCCGAAAGTCCCAGTAAAGCCGCGCGGGCCTGCTCCAGGTCGGAGGTGTGGCGAAATTCGATCACGAAGGACATTTCCAGCGCTTCGGCATTCTCGTCGTAGCGCAGCAGGCGCAGTTTGGCACAGTGCTTCTCCAGGGCGGCCATCACCTGCTGCATGTTGACCTTGCCAGGACTGCGGCTGGAAACCGACAGGTTTAGGTTGACATCCGCCTGCGACTGGCGCAGCAGGCGCGCCAGCCCCAGCACTGCGATCACAACCACCAATGTGAGCAGGGTGATCATGCGTTGGTTATCACCCAGTCCTATCCCCAGACTGATGGCAAAGAACAAATAGGCCAACTCCTCCGGCTCTTTGATGGCGGCCCGGAAACGAATAATGGAGAGCGCGCCCACCAAACCCAACGACAGTGCCACCGAGGAGCGTACGACCAGGATGATGAAGGTGGTCGTGACCGTGACCAGGATGAAATTGGCCGCAAACTTGCGCCGGTTGGAAAGCGATGCCCCCCAGTACACATAAACACGGCTCAGGATGAATGAGGAAATCACTGCCAGGATCAGATTGACCGCGAAAGTTCCCAGGTCGAGAGTACTGCCCTGGGCTGCGGACAGACTCTGGATCACGCTCTCCCATGTGGTAGGCGTGGGCGTCGCGGCAGCCGTGGCCTCGGTCTGCGCTGGCGGAGGAGGCGTTGTCTCGCCCCCAGGCTGCCCCGCGACGACAGTGAGTGTAATGTCATCCAGTTCGGTGGTGCGCTCGCCGTGCGAAATGAACACCAGTCCGCCCGCCGGGAAGGGCTCGGGGTCGTCAGCCGTCAGCAGCATGGACTCGTCCACGTACACGGTATGCAGGCCTCCGGTCAGCGTGATGCGCAGGGTGATCCAATCCGCAGTGGTAATTTCTCCCAGCTCGGTGCCAGCCAGTTCGGTTGGTTCGGTCCCCGGTCCGCTGACCTTGCGCAGGGAAAGCCGGTCGGGGGTCAATACCAGCGAGTAGGCGCCGCTGTCGGTGGCATGGTATTGGATTTCAGAGTCGCCGGAGCCGTCGAAACGCAGTTTGAAGGTCAGGTCGAAATCCTGCCAACTGCCCATGCGCGCCGCGAAGTTGCCGGGCGCGATGCGCAGAACGCCCTCGCTGACGATCACCTCCGGCGAGTGTTCCCAGCCGGGAAGTTGGGGATCGTCGAAGGTCTCGGTGAAGCCCTCGCCCTGCGCCAGGGCCGGGACGACGAACAGGGCCAGGATCAGGGCG
>JBFMCM010000008.1:0-7474 GCA_040754355.1 Chloroflexota bacterium
CTCGAAGACCATCTCCTTTCGGGGGCTCTCAACCAAAATAAAAGTCCTCTCGAAGAGGACC
Organism: Chloroflexota bacterium; assembly: GCA_040754355.1. Classification (GTDB taxonomy): domain Bacteria; phylum Chloroflexota; class Anaerolineae; order Anaerolineales; family Villigracilaceae; genus UBA877. Next base: position 62 of record JBFMCM010000008.1, read on the forward strand.
CTGGTGAGCGAGGAGAGACTCGAACTCTCAACCAATGGCTTAAAAGGCCACTGCTCTGCCGTTGAGCTACTCGCCCGTGCGGACGGGTATTCTATCACGCCCCTTTTCTTGCGTCAATCAAAGCCGCCTCCCTGAGCCAATCCCGCACCTCATCCTTCCCCGGAAAACGCCCGCTGCAAACCACTTTTTCCTCGATCACCAGGGTCGGCAGGACCAGGACGAAGGCATACTTCCCGATCTGACCCGCATCAGTCAATTCGACGATTTCCACCTCCAGGCCAGGGATTTCGGCTTGGAGTTCGTTTTGTGCGGCCTGTACGATGCGCCGCACTGCATACCGCTCGGGATACTGGATGCTGCCGACCTTGACGTTGAGCACGCGGGGATTCCCTTCGGTCAGATTTTACCCGAAACTCCCCGGACCCGCAGCCTGTTACGCGTTAAAAATCAGCGAGCAGCACGTCAGCGCGCCCTCGGCCTTCGCCAGTTCTGAGGCGTCCACCAGCACCGGGTGGATGTCCGCTGCTTCCAGCCGTGTGAGAGTCTTTGGATATGAGGGTTGGTAAACCGTCCGGTTCCCCACCATCAGGATGTTCGCCGCCGACGGCTCGGATGGGTCCACCTCGACGAACTCCATGCCGGGGAAATCCGCCTTCTTTACCCATTTTGGGTTGACGAGCAGAATATTTTCCGCCGCCTGCGTGACCGCTGACTTCAAATGCAAACAGCCCGTGACCTGCAAACCGCGCACGCTGTATCCATAAGGCCCTAGGAATTCCTGCATCTGGTCAATCGCTGACTGGTTCGAGCGCGTCGTCAGCCCGACCCAGATGTGCTTGCCGACCGTCAGTACGTCGCCGCCGTCCAGCGTTCCGGGCGGTTGGATCTGGTACAGGGTCCGGTACGGAGCCAGCGCCCGGGCGATGGACTCGACCTCGGCCTTGCGCGAGTCAGCCCCGGGCCGGGTCAGCACGGCACACTCGTCCAGCACGATGGCGGTATCTTCGACGAAGACCGAGTCGGGCAGGTCGGCTTCCTCGGGCAGGGATAGGACATTCACACCCAGAACGCGCAGGGTTGCCTCGTAAGCGTGGTGCTGGCGGCGGGCGTTCTCCAGGTCAATCGGGATGCGCTCCAAATGGGTCAATTCGCAATTGACGATGGAACGGCTGACAGCGCGCGTGATGGCAGTGAGCATTCTTCCTCCGGTCGGGTCGGATGGCGTCCGCCCAGCTAAAATTTCAGGTGTTTGACGGTCAAACCGTCGTTGATGATTTCCTTCAACGAATCGATCCCCACCCGTAGGTGGAAATCGGCGAACTCCTGCGTCACCTTGCGGTCAGACTCGGCGGTCTTGACGCCCTCTGGGATCATCGGCTGATCGGAGACGAGCAGCAGCGCCCCGGCGGGAATCTTGTTGTAGAAACCGGTGGTGAAAATGGTGGCGGTCTCCATATCAATTGCCATGGCGCGGATGCGGCGCAGGTAGGCCTTGAACGCCTCGTCGTGCTCCCAGACGCGCCGGTTGGTGGAGTAGACCGTCCCGGTCCAGTAGTCGCGCCCGTAGTTGCGGATGGTGGTCGAGACAGCCTTCTGCAGGTTGAAGGCTGGTAGCGCCGGGACCTCGGGCGGGAAATAGTCGTTCGACGTCCCTTCGCCGCGGATGGCGGCAATGGGCAGGATCAGGTCGCCCAGGGCGTTGCGCTTCTTCAAGCCTCCGCACTTCCCGAGGAAGAGCACGGCCTTCGGGCGGATGGCAGACAACAGGTCCATGACCGTGGCGGCGTTGGCCGAGCCCATCCCGAAGTTGATCATCGTGATACCGTCCGCAGTGGCATTGGGCATCGGCTTGTCCTCCCCCGAAACCGGGACGTTGTGCCAGGCGGCGAAGGTGCGCAGGGTACTGTCGAAATTGACGAGCAGGACGTGCTTGCCAAAGGCTTCGAGCGGTGTGCCGGTGTAGCGCGGCAGCCAGTTGGTGACGATTTCCTCTTTGGTTTTCATAACATCTCCCACACTTGATACAACCCCAGCCTGCCGTTTTCTCCATCCGAGTAAAATGTCTCGCGGACCCGGAACCTGCTCGCCGCGGCCAGGGCCTCCAACTCCGCCTCATCGAACGCGTGGACGTAACGCAGCCCGCGTCCTCCACTGCGCCAGTCGAGCAGATAGTCGCCGGGGTCTACATCTGCTTCGGACAAGCCGATTTCGGTCCACGGTTGGATCCGCCCGCGTAGTTTTTCGCTATTTAGAAACTGCCACGCGGAATGGATGAATTGACCACCGGGGCACAGGAGGGCATGGATTTTGTTCAGGATATTCAGGCGTGTCTCCGCGTTGGGGATGTGGTGCAAGGTGGCAAAGGCAGTTACCAGGTCGAAGGGACCGGACATCGAGGCAATGATTTTTTTATCCCAATCGGGGGCAGCCAGGTCGGCGCGCAGGAAGGTGGCCGGGGCATCTTCCCAGCCGTGACGCGCCACCTCGAGCAGGGACAGGCTAAAGTCGAGGCCGGTGTACGGGCCGCGGTGGCCGCGCCGCATCAATTCACGCACCATTTCCCCGTTTCCGCAGCCCAGGTCCAGGATGGATTCATCCCCGTTGAGCATCTCCAGCACGCGAATCACTCCCGGCTGAAGCCGCTGGCGCGTGGACGAAAATTCCCGTCCAAGGGTCTGGTAGAATTGTCGGTTCAAGGCAATCAGACGCGCCGCAATGGTTGCGTTCATACCCTTGATTATATCTGTGTAATCTGTGAAATTCGTGGTTAAAAAGACCAACTGGAGCGAACTGCGCTCCCTGCCCCCCGAAAAACTGACCCAGGCGCGCTTTGCGCTGGAGGAGGTCCGCCTCGGCAAACCGGTGGAAGCCGCCCTGCGCGACCACCTGTGGAAGGCCGCGCCCCTGCACAAGTCCGCGCTGGTGGCCGCCTACAACGAACTGGTCGAGAGCGGCGAATGGGAGCCGGACGAAGAACTGCTGGCTGCCATCCGTCTGAAGCCGGTGCGGACGCTTTCCGGCGTGACCACGGTTACCGTGCTGACCAAGCCCTATCCCTGCCCCGGCAAGTGCATCTTCTGCCCCGACGATGTGCGCATGCCCAAGTCTTACTTGCCTGACGAGCCCGGGGCGATGCGCGCCGTGGAACACAACTTCGACCCTTACGACCAGGTCGCCTCCCGATTGAAGGCTCTGGCTTCGGTCGGCCACCCGACAGACAAGGTCGAACTACTCATCCTGGGCGGGACGTTCTCCTCCTACCGGCGTGATTACCAGGCATGGTTTGTGCAACAGTGCTTTGATGCCATGAATGCCCTCACCCCTACCCCTCTCCCATCGGGAGAGGGGCAAGGGGTGAGGGATGTTCACCTCGCCAACGAATCCGCCCTCCACCGCAACGTGGGCCTTGTCGTCGAGACCCGGCCGGATGAAATCACCCCGGACGAACTGGCCTGGTTCCGGACGCTCGGTGTGACCAAGGTCCAGGTGGGCGCGCAGAGCCTCGACGACCACATTCTCGAACTCAACCAGCGCGGTCATACTGTCGCAGATTTGCGCCGCGCCGTTGCCCTCCTGCGGGCTGGCGGCTTCAAGATCGTCCTGCACTGGATGCCCAACCTTCTCGGCGCGACCCAGGACTCCGACCGGGAGGATTTCCCGCGCCTGTGGGAGGGCCTCTGCCCGGACGAGATCAAAATCTACCCGACCCAACTGCTCGAAAACGCCCCGCTCTATGAAATCTGGAAACGCGGCGAATACCATCCCTACTCGACCGATGAATTGGTCAGCCTTATTGCGGACGTGAAACCGACCATCCCGCGCTACTGCCGCGTCAACCGCGTCATCCGCGACATCCCGTCCACGCACGTGGTGGAGGGCAACAAGCGCACCAGTCTGCGGCAGGACGTGCAGGCTGAACTCAAGCAGCGCGGGACGCGCTGCGACTGCATCCGCTGCCGCGAGGTGCGGGGTGAAAAAGTGGACCCTGAGTCCCTGCGCCTCGATGACCTGGTCTACCATCCCGACGGGGCCGAGGAGCATTTCCTGTCCTTTGTGACACCCGAGGACAAGATCACCGGCTTCCTGCGGCTTTCGCTCCCAGGTTCAGACTCACCCGCCACCGGATTGAAAGACCTGGAAGGTGCGGCCATTATCCGCGAGGTGCACGTGTACGGTCAGTCGCTCCAGGTGGGTAAAGAGCAGATTGGCGCGGCGCAGCACGCCGGTCTCGGCACGCGGCTGCTGGCCGAGGCCGACCGCATCGCCCACGCGAAAAGATACCGCCGGATGGCTGTCATCGCGGCGGCGGGCACACGCCAGTATTATCTCGAGCGGGGATTCGAACGCGGCGAGCTGTACCTCACCAAAAATCTATAGGGGAGGGTCTCAGACCCACCCCTACGGTTAACCGGATTTCTTTTCCCAATCCGCCACAGCCTGGCGGATGAGCGCCTGGACTTCCGGGTTTGGCACTGCCTCTACCCCGGAATATTTCTGGGCGCCAATTTGCACCTGAACCTCTCCAGCGCGGCCTTCCAGCAAGTGGATTTTTTGGCTGTCGAAAACGGTGCCGGCCAGTTTCTCCTGCAGCACATCATCTATCTGTTCTACGATGCTTTTCAGATTAACTTGCGGCTTTTCTTCATCGGCCTTTTTCTCTGCCGCAGGGGGACGCGGCGCGGCAGGAGAAGGGCGGGGGGCTAACTCTATCGGGCTCGGCGCTTCCTGGACCTGAGGCCTGGGTGCGGGGGTTGGGGCAGCCTCCAGCCAGGGACGCAGTTCCCGCACCATCTCCAGCAGTTTTGCTTTTTGTCCGGCCTCCAGCGCCTCTTTGTTTTCCAGCCGCTGGCCGTCCATCTCCAGCCAGATTTTTTCTTGTTCGTCCCGCCAGGCGCGCAGGATCTCGGTCTCGCCCGGGCGCGCCAGGCTTTTGGCGGTGGAGTCCGGTTTCGGCGCCTCTTCTGGCCGGTCAGGCGGCGCTTTCCTCATGCGCCCAAACATCGCGCCGATGATGATACCGCCGCACAAGCAGACGATAAAAAGGAAAATGGTTGTGGTTGTAGAAAGTCCCATAATTTCACCTTTCTGCTATTTTACCGGATTCCTCTGGCATTCTGGGCAGAAATGTGTGCCGCGCTGGCCGACGATGATGCGCTCCACTTTTGTGCCGCAGGCAGGGCAGGCCTGCCCCTCCCGCCCGTAGACGCGGAATTGGTTCTGAAACTCGCCGCCGCGGTAGACCCAGTCTATGCTGGCGCCGTTGCTCCGGATGCCCTCTTCCAACACGGCGCGGATGGATTGCCAGAGGGCCTCGGCCTGGGCCTCACTGACAGCAGCAGAAGGCGTCAGCGGATGTAGTTTCGCCATGTGCAAAACCTCGTCGGTGTAGATGTTGCCCAGGCCAGCGATGAAACCCTGGTCGAGGAGCAGCGGTTTGAGTTGCCTCCGCCGGTCATGTAAGGCGGTAAACAGCCAGGCGGGGGTAAATGCATCCGAAAGCGGCTCAGGCCCCAGGTCCGAAAAGAAGCGGGCGGCATCGTCCACCAGCCAGACGCGCCCAAACTTGCGCGGGTCGCAAAAAACGAAAGTCGCGTCGCCTGAAAGTTTCAGGATGAGCCGGTCGTGCTTGGCGGGTTCGTAGCCTCCCAGAACAACCAGCAAGTCGCCGCTCATGCGCAGGTGGATGATCAAGTCGAAGGACGAAAGTTGAATGTCGAAGAACTTGGCTCGGCGGGAGACCTCTTTGATTTCTTGCCCGCGCACCTTTTTCCTGAAGGTTTCGGGGGAAGGCGCGGCAAGCGTCCGCTTCCAGCGCAAGTCGGCTTCGAGGATCGTCCTGCCGAGGAGCGCAGGACGCAGGGAGCGGGCCAGGGTTTCGACTTCGGGCAATTCAGGCATGGGCAGCCGTCAATCAGGGAGTAGGAATAATTGGGAGGCCCTGCTGGATCATCATGTATATGGCAATGAAGTAGATACAGAGGATTGGAATGCTGATGATCATTTGGGCCACGAAGTTATGGCCCCAGACGGTAAAGGCACGCTGGAGGAAACTGGGACTCAACAGGCTGGTTTTGGGGAGCATTTTCTGCGCGTCGCCGCCCAGTTCCTGGATGTAGCGGGTGAGGGATTCTTTTTGACTCACTAGGGACTGGTTCTCGCGTTCCAGCGTTTGGATGCGTTTTTCGAGCGAGTCCAGGTAAGCCACCAGGTCGTTCATGTTGTTGAATTGAGGGGACATGGTCATTCCTTTGCCAGCGTGTTCAAATCATTCCATCCATAGGCAACTTCGATCAACGACTGTTCGCCGATCTGGATGGGCTTCTCGCGCAGGTACTTCCCGCCCAGCGCCTCGTAGAACTTGCGCGCCGGGAAATTGTCTTTGAGCACCCACAACAGCATGGACAAGTGGCCGCGTTGCATAAGTTCACGTGCCGCCGCCTGCATCATCCTTCGTCCCGTGCCCTGACCTTGAGCCTGTTTCAACAGGTAGATGGCGCCCACTTCGCCTGTGTATTCGGCGTCATGGTCCCGTTCGGTCCGCCCACTGACGAAGCCCATGATCTCCTCGCCTTCGTTCTCGGCGACGAAAAGGAACGCAGGATGTTCCGGGTTGGCGAGGATCTCGGCCCAAGCCTGTGCTCGGTGTTCCACCGAAAGGCTTTGCAGGAATTCGTCAGCGACAATGCCCTTGTAGGTGGTGCGCCACGAATCAACGTGGACGAGGGCGATGCCGGGGGCGTCGGCGGGAGTAGCCTTGCGAATGGTGACCATGCAAGCGGGCGGCAAACCGAAACCGGCTGAAGGTCAATGCAACTGCTCGGCCAGGTAGGCCTGGATGCCGAGTTGGGCAATCTGGTCGAGTTGGGCTTCGAGCCAGTCGAGGTGGTCTTCCTCGTCTTTCAGGATGGCTTCGAGCAGTTCACGCGTGCCGTTGTCGCCCAGGTCTACGGCCAGTTTGATGGCCTCGTTGTAGGCCTTGATGGCGCCCATTTCGGATTCCACATCGTTTTTATGTTGCACCTCGATGGTGTCGCCGACGTGGATCTTGTTTAGCGTGCTGACGATCGGCCGGCCTTCAAGAAACAAGAGACGGGCGATGAGTTTTTCGGCGTGCTTCATCTCGTCAATGGCGCGTTTCTCGGCGGCGTCGTGCAGGCGGCCATAGCCCCAGTTGGCGCACATTTCAGACTGCACGATGTATTGGTTGATCGCCGTCAGTTCATCAGCGAGCAGAAGGTTGAGTGTATCCAGGATTTTGGTTTTGCCTTTCATGATAGTCTCCTCTTGAAAATAGGCGGACGAACGTCCGCCTTGGAAATCTACTCGTTGAACATCTGACCGACGCTGCGGCCTTCGTGGGCGCGGCGGATGACTTCGCCCAGCAGCGGCGCCACGCTCAGGACCGTCAGCCGG
>JBFMCM010000009.1:0-2505 GCA_040754355.1 Chloroflexota bacterium
GCCTTGATGGCTTCTGTCACTGCCGGGATCAGTGAAATGAGAATGATGGCGATGATGACCAGTTCGAAATTCTTTTGCACGAAGGGGATGTTCCCGAAGAAATAACCGAGCAGGGTGAAAGTCGCCACCCAGGTGATCCCGCCGATGACGTTCCAGCGGAAGAAGAAGCCGTACGACATGCGGCTGACCCCCGCCACGAAGGGCGCAAAGGTGCGGATGATGGGTACGAAGCGCGCCAGGAAGATCGTCTTGCCGCCGTGCTTCTCGAAGAAAGCGTGCGTGCGCTCCATGTACCCTTTCTTGATCCACTTGATCTCGCCGGTGTAGGCGCGCTTGCCGACCCGGTGACCGATCCAGTAGTTGACTGTATCGCCGACCACGGCTGCGAATGCCAGCAGGCCGAACATCAGCCAGGGGTCGAGCGCCCCGCGGGCGGCAAAGGTCGAGGCGGCGAAGATGAGCGAGTCGCCCGGCAGGAAGGGAGTGACGACGAAGCCGGTCTCCATGAAGATGATCAGGAAGAGCAGGCCGTAGGTCCAGCCGCCGTAGTTCGAGATGATTTGTTCGAGATAAACGTCAACGTGCAGGACGAAGTCAACTGCTTTGAGAATCCAATCCATCGGGTGTCCTCTCCGGTTGGGATGCGAGCGGGGCGATTATATCAGATTGCCCTGGCTGCATCCGGCGATTGAGGGTTGGCAAGCCGATTGCGATGAGGACGAAGACCAAGCCGAGCAGGGTCACGCCCGTTACCATGGACAGGATGCCGACCAGGTCGTAGGACATCTCATGCACCACGAAGCGCAGCGACCCGTAGACTGCCAGCAAAGCCGAGCCGTTCCACAGCCCATGCAGCGCTGCGACCAGCGCGTAGATGCCGAACAGCCGCTTCCAGCGTTTTTCGAGAAAAGCGGAGGCGATCCCCCAGCCCATCAGTCCGCTGAGCGTGATGTGCATCAGCGAACTGGCCAGGCGCGCCGGCAGGCCGAAGTAGGGCGTCTCGACCATGCCGCTGGCGGCCATCAGCCCCTCCAGCAGGGCGAAACCGGCCCCGGATAGCGCGCCCAGGGCAAAACCCTCCGCCGGGGAGCGCAGGCTGCGGCCCAAAGCCCAGACGGCCAGCGGTTTGACCGCCTCCTCGATCAGCGGTCCAAGCCCGGCGGTGAAGGCCAGCAGGAGCAGGAAGACCCACGGCTGGACCAGGGTGGGCGCCAGGGAGGTGAGTAATTCTTCCACGTTTTTAGCGTTCTCCACCTGGCTTTGCAGGTCTTGCAGGCTGGATATCCATTCGGGGCGAAAGGCGACCGCCACCGCTCCAATAATGGCCGCCACGCCGATCAGGAAATATTCCAGGACCAATGCCAGGCCGGTACTGCCGGTCATCCCCAGGCTGAAGGCCGCCCACAACCGGCGCCGGGACCCGGAGGCCAGCCCGCCCGCGCCGATCCAGGTCAATGCTGCCACCGGGATGAATATGGCCAGGATAAAAGCAGGGGACGAGAGCAGCCAGCCAAAGTCGAACAGGCCGGTCAACAGGCTGGAGACGACCACCAGGATCACCCAGAGGATTGCCAGGATCAGTAGAAAGCGGCCTTTGACAGTTTTGAGATTCGCAGTGGGGATTTCCTTTCCTTGAAGCATGCGGATGCAATCCATCAACAACGGGATGAGCAGTCCGGCGCAGAGAACCATACTCAAGGCGTCCACGACATACGTACCAAGCCCTGAAAATTCCACCTCCGAACTTGAGAGAGCCAGCAGGCCCCGGACTGTCAAAATCACTCCTCGTCCCAGCAGAACCAGGAGGCTGAGGGCGCTGAAAATAAGCAGGAGAACGGAACGGTTGTAGTTCGACGAAAAGAAGCGCTGCATGTTTTACCTTTCTTCCACGGTCACGCTGATCAATGTGTCCCCTGCCGACAGGCGTTCGAGCACATCCATCCCAGTCAGCACCTCGCCAAAGATGGTGAACTGCCCGTTGAGTTCCGGCAGCGGGGCGTAGGTGATGAAGAACTGGCTGCCATTGGTATCCGCGCCGATGTTGGACATGGCCGCCAGGCCGGCCCGGTCGAAGGTCAGGCCGGGGGCGGACTCGGTGCTGAAGTAATAGCCCGGGTTGCCGTAACCGGTCCCGGACGGGTCGCCGGTCTGGACGGCGAAGCCCTCGTCCACCCGATGGATGGGGATATTGTCGTACCAGCCCGCCTGCGCCAGGAAGACGAAGTTGTTGACCGCCAGCGGCGCTTTTTCAGGGAAGAGTTGCAGGACGACGTCGCCGCGGGCGGTGTGCAGGGTGACGAGGTACTGCCGCAGCGGGTCAATGGTCCAGCGCGGGCAGGCATGGAATTTGACGCTTTCCAGCAGGGCCAGGCGCACCATCTGGTCGAGGCTGGAGAAATCCGCCAGCCCGGAATACGGCGTGCTGCTGTTGATGAATAACAGCGGTGGGAGGAAGGTCAGGTTGCTGGCCGACTGGAGCGCCTGCTGGACGCGGCCCGTCACCGC
>JBFMCM010000010.1:0-3070 GCA_040754355.1 Chloroflexota bacterium
GTAGAAATCCTCGGCCAGGGCGGCATGGGATCCGTTTACCGCGGTGTGGATGAGAACCTGGGCGTGGATGTGGCCGTCAAGGAGAACCTGTTCACCACCGAGGAATACGCCCGCCAGTTCCGGCTGGAGGCGGTCATCCTCGCCAATCTGCGTCACACCAACCTGCCGCGCGTGACCGACCACTTCGTCATCGGCGAGCAGGGGCAGTACCTCATCATGGACTATATCGAGGGGGAGGATTTACGCCAGCGCATGGAACGCTCCGGAGCGATTTCCGAGGAGGAAGCCATTCTGATCGGTGCGGCCATGTGCGATGCCCTGCACTACCTGCACACCCGCAAGCCCTCCATCATCCACCGGGATGTCAAACCCGGCAATGTGCGCATCACACCCGACGGCCACATCTATCTGGTGGACTTCGGCTTGGCAAAACTGGTCAAAGGCAGCCAGGCCACCACCACCGGGGCGCGCGCCATGACTCCCGGTTACTCCCCACCCGAACAGTACGGCACCGCCCGCACCGACCCGCGCACTGATGTTTACTCCCTCGGGGCCACGCTCTACGCCGCCCTGAGCGGCATCATCCCCGAAGACGGGCTGGCGCGCGCCATGGACAATGTGGAACTGACGCCGCTGCGGAGACGCAACCCCAAGGTCTCCCGCAAGTTAGCCGCCGCCATCGAGAAAGCCATGGCCGTCCGCCCGGAAGACCGCTTCCAAACCGCGGAGGAATTCAAGCAGGCCCTGCTTATTTCCAACATCAAGACCCAGCGGCTGGAAAATGACCTGGTTGTGGAGCCGCCGCCCCAGGCACCGGAGACCGAAGATGGTGGTCCTCTCGTCCCTTCCGCCAACGGCGGAGGCAAACCGATTTTGACCCCGCCTTCCAAGCCGCGTAAAAACAGGAAGGTCTGGAGCACAAATCTCTGGATATTCTTCTCCTTCTTCCTGCTGACTATCTTGTTGGCCGTGCTCGGTGTGGTTCTATTCTGGTCGCCCATTTCAGCGGCCTTGCGCGACCTGCTGGCAACTTCCACACCGGACATGGCTGAAACTTCCGTCTTCCCGCCGACCAACGGGGAGACGACGCCGGATGAAAATGGTTCGCCAATTGCCATTTTCACGGCCACCAAGACGCCGCGTCCCAGCGCCACACCGACCGCCACGCCTGCCGAGACCGCCACCCTGACACCGACGGCCACGCTCCAGGGAGGCGGCTATGGTCAACTGGCCATTGTCTCCACTCGCGCCGGCGTTCCGCAAGTCTTCCTTGTCAATGCCGACGGCAGCGACATGACACAAGTGACCAACATGCCCGATGGCGCCTGCCAACCCGACTGGTCGCCGGATGGCGCCCGCCTCGTCTTCATCTCACCCTGCGAAAAACGCCAGGATGAATATCCCAACGCAAAAATTTATATCATCAATGTGGACGGCTCCGGTCTGACCGAACTTCCCATCCCGGAAGGCGGCTTCGAGCCGGTCTGGGCGCCCGATGGACAGCGCATCACCTTTACCTCCGACCTGAGCGGCCTGTACCAGATCCACCTGTTCAGCCTGAACGACAACCAGATCACTCCCCTGACCGAAAAATCCTCCGACACGCGTCTGCCCGACTGGTCGCGTTACCCGGCCTGGTCGCGCACCGGCACCCAGATCGTCTACACCGGCCACAGCCAGTTGACCGGCGCCCTGCAAATCTGGGTCATGAGCGACGCCGGACGCGCCAACACCCGCCTCGTCCTGAACGAGGTCACCTTCTGGGATTTCCAACCCACCTGGAGCTCGGACGGGCGCACCATTTACTTCAGCGAGACCAACGGTCCGCAGGCACTCGGCTGGCTGATGCAGTTCGACTACGAAAACCGTGACGACCCGGATGCTTCCCAGGTGCCGAATGGCAACTATGCCACCGACATATCCGTCTCCCCCGATGTGCGCTGGCTGGCCTTCGAAAGCACCGAGGATGGCAAGCACTACGCTGTGTTCCTGATGACAGCGGACGGTAAAGATCGTACCCTCTTGACCACCGACCCGGGCGAGGAATACGACCCCGTCTGGCGGCCCCTGCCCTGAACTGGCTAAAAAGAAACCAACCTCGTAACGAATTTGGGCAAAGCGGCCCTGGTCGCCGCAGGACTGCCCAAATTCGACTTTTATGGAGCGTGACATGAACCCATTTACCCAACTCCTGGAAACCAATCGAACCGTCGTCGCCGACGGGGCCACCGGCACGAACCTGCAAAAAATGGGACTTAAACCCGGCACGCCGCCCGAAGACCTGGTCTTCGACCAGCCCGGCCTCCTGCTGGACCTCGAAACTGCCTTCGTGAAAGCCGGGGCCGATCTCCTGCTGACCTGCACCTTCGGCGGGACGCGTCTGCGGATGAAAGAGTCGAAGTACGCGGCGCGCGTGCCCGAGGTCAACATACGGGCTGCCGAACTGGCGCGCCAGGCCGCATCTTCCCGGACCGGAGTCCTGGTCGCCGGTTCGATCGGCCCAACCGGCCTGCTGCTCAAGCCCTACGGTCCGCTCACGCCTGAGGAGGCCTTCGCCGCCTACCAGGAGCAGGCCCAGGCTCTCGCGACCGGCGGCGTGGACCTGCTTGTCATCGAGACCCATTTCGCCTTCGACGAAGCCGACGCGGCCTTCCAGGCGGCCCGTACGGTCAGCGGCCTGCCGATTGTCGTCTCCTTCAGTTACGACCGCGGCACGCGGACGATGATGGGCGCCAAACCGTCGGAGGTCATCAAGCACTACAAAGAAATGGGCGCCGCGCTGGTGGGGGCCAACTGCGGCACGTCGCTGGAAAATATGGAGAAGGTCGCTCAGGAATACGCCGCTGCCGAGCCGGGCTTCCCACTGTGGATCAAGCCCAACGCCGGGCTGCCGCGCATGGAAGGCGAGGCTTCCGTCTACGATGTGACGCCGGAACAGATGGGAGAATATGCAAAGAAGTATACAGCCCTGGGAGCGCGCGTCGTCGGCGGCTGCTGCGGCTCCACGCCCGAGCATATTGCGGCCATTGCGCGCGCCGTCGAGTGACCGAAAGCCATGCAAGGTACCTCT
>JBFMCM010000011.1:0-14410 GCA_040754355.1 Chloroflexota bacterium
GCGGCGTCGGGCTGTTCAGCGCCTTCTTTGCCGGGAAGGTGAGGCGTCTGGTGGGGGTCGAAGTCTCTCCGGCGGCGTGCGAAGATTTCGCTGCCAACTTGGACGAATTCGAGAGTGTGGAACTCTACCAAGCCCCGGCCGAGGCCGTCTTGCCCGGCCTGGACTTCACCCCCGACTGCGTGCTGCTCGACCCGCCGCGCGCCGGGCTGGATAAAAGCGTTCTGGACGCGCTACTGGTCCGAGGTCCCGAACGTATCGTTTATGTGTCGTGTGATCCGTCCACACTGGCGAGAGATGCAGGTCGTTTGGTGTCGGGTGGGTACCGGCTGGTTGAAGTCACGCCCTTCGACCTCTTCCCGCAGACTTATCATATCGAGAGCATCAGCCTCTTCGAACGATAAAAAAACGGCTCCCGAAGGAGCCGATTTTTCTATAACCCTGTCGCCATGCCTTTGCGGCGCAGCGGCGCCAGGAGACGGGCAAACCAGATAATTGGGCTGGATTTCATCCATGCCCCGCCGCGTTCTTCGCTCTCGCGAGCCAGCAGTTGGATGGAGTCCATGATCTTTTCCGAAGCGCCGCGCACGTAGGCATGGTCTTTTACGTCGCCGTGGAGGCGCATCGGCAGACCAACCGTGATGACGTAGGGGCCGTGAAAGTACCAGTAAGCCTCGGTCTGCTCCCCGCTGATGCCTGAGCGGATGTTCAGCCGCCAGTTGCGGCGCAGGTAGATGCCGACCGGTACGACTGGGACGCTGGCACTGAGCGCCAGCCTGGCCGCCCCGGTGCGGGGCGGCAGGAAACCGCCCTCCTCCGGGCTGATGTGACCTTCGATGAAGATGGCCACCGATTGACCCTGCTCGAGGTGACGGCGGGCCTGTTCGAGCGCTGCGCGGCCCTGCTCCACCGGGACGGGAATCTCGCGCACCTTGTGCAGGAACCAGCCGAAGACAGGCACCCGGAAGGCCTTTTCGGTGATCATCACGTTCACTTCCTCGCGGGAGGCCAGGTGGATGAGGAAACCGTCGGTGGCGCTGGGATGGTTGGCGACGAACAGTTTCGGTCCGGCTGGCAGGGGGCTTTGGTGCTTCACATCGAAGCGCAGCATGACGGCTGCGAAGGCTTGCAGGATGGCCCGGCCAAGGGGGTATAGGAATTTTTGCAACAATTAAGCCTCTTTTTGTCTGATATGTGTGCTGAAACACCATTCATGCAGAGGAGTTACCAGCCATTTCCGGGATTCAGAATGGCTTATGATACCCGCACCTGCCTTTTCCCAACCTATCGGGCGGCTAACAATTGGCTATCGTTTCTGATGGATTGGAGTCTCGCTTCCCCCTAAAAAACTTCATCATGGTTGGGCATCCTGCACACAGCGGAAGCCGATGTCGAAGGCGGGTGAGTCCGGAAGGCGGAGGGTACGGTGGAACGACCACACGCCGCGGTCATTGCCCGTCCAGGACCCGCCTCGGACGACGCGGTGTTCGCCCGTCTCCGGACCGAGGGGATCGAGTTCCGGCGAAATGGCGTAATACTCCTCCCCGTACCAGTCAGCCGTCCACTCGGACACGTTTCCTGCCAGGTCCAGCGCCCCGTAGGGACTGGACCCGGCCGGATAACTGCCGGCCCGGCTTACGTCGTCCAGATTGTGATCGAAGTTCGCCAGCGTCTCATCCGGCGCGGCCGAACCCCACGTATAGGGACGCGCATCCGTGCCGCGGGCGGCCTTTTCCCACTCGGCCTCGGTCGGCAGGCGACGTCCGGCCCAGGTACAGTAGTTGACTGCTTCCTGCCAGGAGATGAAGATGACCGGGTAATCGGCGTAGTCCTCGAACCCGTAGTAGTAATCAATCAAGTTGGAACTCTTGCGGATCGGCGGGGCGCAGATTCCGGCCTCCACGCACAGGGCGTACATGCCGTTGGTCACTTCGGTCTGGTCCACCCAGAAGGCTGAAAGTGTCACCTCATGCACCGGCTTTTCGTCGCTGTAGCCATAATCCGCGCCCATCGTGAAGGGACCCTCCGGCACATAAAGCAGGGTCATCCCATCCATGGGAGAAACCTGGCTGGAGCCGATTCCCAAGGTGGGGGAGGGGCTGAGGCTGGCTGTTGGGGTTTCGGATGGGAGGGGAGTGTCGCTGGGAGGCATCACCTCAGTGGAGGTCGGCGCGGAGGCCGACGGCTGGGTGGTAGCGCAAGCATTCAAGAAAGTCAGGAGCGATAAGAGTAGGAATAGAGTTCGTTTCATTTTTCTCCTCTAAGAATCGCGTACGTTAATTGTACAACCATACGGCAGAATTCGCTGCGCCTGACCATTGTGCGGTTGGAGTAGGGGGAGACCTGCGGTCAGACCACGAGGCAGGTCAGGACGTGTACTCCAGAGGGGGAGACCGTGCCCCAACGAGATAAGTAAACGAAAGACAGACGTTATAATTCAATAGTTATGTATTACATTAATCATATTGACTTACATTGGGATGTATAGTATTATTATTTTATCTAAAGGAGAGTATAGATATGGAAACTTACGCGACGATTAAAGGACAGATCGTCATCCCGGCCTCCCTGCGGCGCAAGTACGGGATCAAGAACGGCACCAAACTCATCGTCTCGGATGACGGCGAGGCGATCATCCTCAAGCCGGTCACCGAGCAGTATTTGCGCAAATTGCAGGGTTCGTTGAAGGATACGAACGCCCTGGAGATCCTGATGGAAGAACGGCAAAAAGACAAGGCGAGGGGGAAGTAATGAGCACCAAGGTTCTCGACGCATACGCCATCCTGGCCTTCCTGAAGGACGAACCGGGCGCGGACATGATCCGCGGCCTGCTGCTCAAAGCCGAGGAAGGGACGGTCAAACTCGCCATGAGCGCCGTCAACCTAGGCGAGGTCTGGTATGCCATTGCCCGCGCCGCCTCGCCGGAAACGGCCGACCGCTATACCCAGGAGTTGCGCGGCATGGCCATCGAAGTCGTGGACGCCGACTGGCCGCTCACCCGCCAGGCCGCGGTCTTCAAGGCGGGCGGGAACATTTCATATGCCGATTGCTTTGCCGCTGCGCTGGCAAAAGAACGAAATGCGGAGTTGATCACAGGCGACGAGGAATTCAAGGCAGTAGAAGGTGTTATCAAAATAGTCTGGCTCTGACAGGATGTTGTTTTATGGATGTTGATCTTCAAATCCGGCTGGCTGCGTTTGGTTGGCTTTCAGAACAAGTCAATTTACATGGTGATGTTTTGCCGAGGCGGTTGCTTGAAAGGGGATTTGATTTTAATAACCAACGCGTTCCTGTTATTGCTCCGCAAGGAATTTTTAAACCACACCTTCTTGATCTTCCCATTTCCATAACCACAGCGCCCAAAGGTCCCTACGATGATTATTTTGGCGCAGATAATTTCTTGATATACAAATATAGGGGATCTGACCCAAATCATCGCGATAATATTGGTCTGAGGAAAATGTTTGAACGCAAATTTCCTTTGGTCTATTTCCATGGGATCGAACCCGGTAAATATTTAGCAGTATGGCCTGTTTATATTGTCGGGGATGACCCGGCCAATTTAACTTTCAAAGTTGCTGTTGATGATATTTCCCCAATTGAAGTTACTGCCGATATTTCAAGAAGGATTGAAGATAATTCTTATGCAAGACGCTCGTACCTGACTTCACTGGTCAAAGTTAGGTTACATCAAAGAAGTTTCCGCGAGAGGGTTTTAGATGCTTATAGATCCCAATGCGCATTTTGTCGTTTGCGGCATAGGGAATTGCTCGATGCGGCGCATATTATTCCCGATAATTTACCGGAGAGCAGACCGGTTATAACGAATGGAATTGCTCTTTGTAAATTGCATCATGCTGCATTTGATAGTTTCTTGTTGGGTGTCACACCTGATTACACAATTCGGGTACGGGAAGATATTTTGAACGAAGAAGATGGCCCCATTCTGCAATATGGTTTTAAGGAACTGCATACAGCAAGGTTAATATTACCTTCTTACCAAGGTAATTGGCCTGATAAAGAATCGCTTGAATGGAGGTATCAGAAGTTTTTACAGGCAGTTTAAATTATTGAGCGCGTTGCATTTTCCAAACCGTTGACTCCCCCATCAACCTCGTCTAAACTTATCCCATGCTTGCCCGTGTCTATTCCTGTGCCATCATCGGCCTCGACGGCGTGGTCGTCGAGGTGGAAGTGGATTACACCCAGGGTGTGCCCGGCATGACCGTGGTCGGCCTGCCGGACGCCGCCGTGCAGGAAAGCCGCGAACGCGTCCAGGCGGCGGTGCGCAACGCCGGCGTGCCCTACCCGCGCCGGCGGCTGGTGGTCAACCTGGCGCCGGCCGCGGTCCGCAAGGAAGGCCCGGCCTACGACCTGCCGATTGCCCTGGGCGTGCTCATCTACACCGGCATGCTGCTGCCGCAGGCCGCCGAAGGGATGATGGTGGTGGGTGAACTCTCCCTGGATGGGAGCGTGCGCCACGCCCGCGGCGTGCTGCCGATGGCCGCCACCGCCCGCCAGCACGGATTCCAGCGCATCGTCGTCCCGGCGATGGACGCCGCCGAAGCCGCCCTCATCCCGGACCTGGAAGTGATCCCCGTTTCGTCGCTGGCACAACTCTACAACCACCTCACCGGGCGGGAGATCATTCCTCCCTACCAGCGCGCCGAAGTAGCGGACGCGCCGCTGATACTGCCGACCGACTTCAGCGAGGTCAAGGGCCAGGAACATGTCAAGCGCGCCCTGGAGGTAGCCGCGGCCGGAGGGCACAATGTGCTGATGATCGGTCCGCCGGGGGCGGGCAAGACCCTGCTGGCGCGTGCCCTGCCGGGCATCCTGCCGCAGATGACGATAGACGAGGCGCTGGATGTGACCCGCGTCTACTCGGTGGCCGACCAGTTGCCGCCCGAGACGCCGCTCATCCGCCACCGCCCATTCCGCTCGCCGCATCACACCATCAGCCACGCCGGCCTCGTTGGCGGCGGGAACTGGCCTCATCCGGGAGAGATTTCCCTGGCCCATCGCGGCGTCCTGTTTTTAGATGAACTTCCCGAATTCGGCATGCGCGTGCTGGAGGTGCTGCGCCAGCCGCTGGAGGACAAACTGGTCACCATCAGCCGGGCGCAGGGTTCGCTGACCTTCCCGGCCAACTTCCAGCTGGTCGGCGCGATGAATCCATGCCCGTGCGGCTACTACGGCGACCCGGTTAAACCCTGCACCTGCTCGAACATGGTCGTGACCAAGTATCAGAAGCGCATCTCGGGTCCGCTGCTCGACCGGATAGACATCCACATCGAGGTGCCGCGCGTCGAGTACGAGAAACTGTCCGACCGGGGGGCGGGGGAAACCAGCACGTCGGTGCGGGAGAGGGTACAATCGGCGCGCGACCGGCAGAGGGTCCGGTTTGGGTCGAAGAGCGAAGCTGCGTCGCACATCACATGCAACGCCGAGATGCGCCCGGCTGAGGTGCGCAAGTTCTGCTCGCTCGACGAGACCGGCCAATCCCTGATGCAGGCTGCCATGAACCAGATGCAACTCTCGGCGCGCGCCTACCATCGGGTGCTGAAACTGGCGCGCACGATCGCCGACCTGGCCGGGAGCGACTCCATCCAGCCGCCGCACCTGGCAGAGGCGCTCCAATACAGGCCGAGATATAATGTGACCTGAGGGCAGAATGCGCGACAGCCTGTATCACTTTATTGTGGGAGCACTGGACTTGTTCCTGTGGGGCGGGGAATTGATCGGGGAGGACAACCTGCCGCAAAAAGGCCCGGCGGTTTTCATTGCCAACCACCTGGACGCTACCGGACCGATTGCCTGCTGCTGCTCGATCCCATTCCGGTTTTACCCCTGGTCGGTGGGCGATATGATGGACCCCGAAAAGGCTCCCGCTTACCTGAACTGGGATTTCACTGAACGACAATTGCATCTCAAGCCGCCGCTGAGCACCCGGATCTCGAAACTGCTCACCAAGCTCACAGTCCCCATGTTCTGGTCGCTGGGCTGCATCCCGGTCTATAAAGGGGACTATGAACGCATGAAAGATACCCTGCGCCTGAGCATGGAGGTTCTCCGGCAAGGCAAGTTCCTGCTCGTCTTCCCTGAAGACCCGGCCATGGGGAAAGACGAGACAACAGGGATGAACCCATTCCAGCACACCTTCGTCCGGTTGGGGGAAAAGTTCCACGCCGAGACCGGTGAACGGCTGGCCTTCTACCCTCTGGCTATTCACCAGAAAGGGGTCGTGCAGGTGGGCCAGCCGGTGCTGTTCAACCCGCTCAACCCGCCCGGGGTGGAACGACAGCGGCTGAAGGGGATGATGGAATCAGAGGTGCGGGGCATGTATCTGAAGTTGGGCGGCCAGACCGGCGAGGTCGGCGCGCTGACACCAGAGAGGAAATAGGTTTGCGAGAAGGGGGTCTTCCTGAGAGGTGGGAAATATGACTTTAAGAACATCCGACTTGTGAAAAATTCCGCTTGTAATCCCTCCTCCCGATTGCTATAATCACAATAACATCTTGCGCTCATTGCTCACCCTGAACCGGGTGTCCACAAACCGCCTGCCCCGCGTTTCATCGTCGAACGCAGGCCGATCATCGAGCGGAGGACGCCAATGGGCCATTCAAAGGTACAGACGGGGGTCTATGTATGTCATTGCGGCACGAACATCGCCTCGACAGTTGACGTGGCCGCCGTCGCTGAGTACGCCCGCGGACTGGAGGGGGTGCGGGTGGCCCGCGACTATGCCTACATGTGTTCCGATCCCGGCCAGGACATGATCAAGCAGGACATCCAGCAGCACGGATTGAACCGTGTCGTTGTTGCTTCCTGCTCGCCGTTGATGCACGAACCCACCTTCCGCCGGGCATGCATGGAGGCCGGGCTGAACCCGTTCCTGATGTTGATGGCCAATATCCGCGAACACTGCTCCTGGGTGGTGGATGACAAGGAACTGGCCACCCAGAAGGCCAAAGCAGCGGTAGCCGCGGCCGTCTGGCGCGTGCGCAGCCATCGGCCGCTGGACATGCGCAAGGTGCAGATCACCCCCTCAGCGCTCATCCTCGGCGGAGGCATCGCCGGCATCGAAGCCGCCCTGCGCCTGGCTGATTCCGGCAAGCACGTTTACCTGGTGGAAAGGGATTCCAGCATCGGCGGGCGGCTCTCACAAATATATAAAACCTTCCCCACGCTCGACTGTGCGGCCTGAATACTGACCCCCAAGATGGTGTCCGTTGGACGCCACCCCAACATCACCCTGCTCTCGATGAGCGAGGTCGAATCCGTCTCCGGGTACGTGGGCAATTACCAGGTCCGCGTGCTGCGCAAGCCGCGCTATGTGGATGAATCCAAATGCACCGGCTGCGGCACCTGCGCCAGCGTCTGCCCAATTGACGTCAGCAATCCCTTCGACTATGGATTGAGCACCCGCAAGGCTGCCTACCGTTTCTCGGCGCAGTCCGTGCCGGGCGCGTACGCCATCGAAAAGAAAGGCATTGCCCCCTGCCGCAATGCCTGCCCGACCGACCAGCGCGCCCAGGGCTATATTGCCCTCATCCACCAAAAACGCTACGCGGATGCCTACTGGGCCATCCGCCGCGAGCACCCCTTCCCGTCGGTGTGCGGGCGTGTCTGCAACCACCGCTGTGAAGACGCCTGCTCGCGCGGCAAGTACGACCAGCCGGTCAACATCATGGCGCTCAAGCGTTTCGTGGCCGACTGGGCCTATGCCCATCGCAGCGAATTGCCCGACATGCGGGATAAGTCCATCGTCGGGACGCAGTTCCAGCACAACCCGTACCCGAGCGGGCAGAAGGTGGCCGTCATCGGCGCGGGACCGGCGGGCCTGACCGCGGCGCTCGACCTGGTGCGCCTCGGGCACAGCGTCACCATCTTCGACGCCCTGCCCAAAGCCGGCGGCATGATGCGCGTCGGCATCCCGCCCCATCGCCTGCCGGGTGAACTGCTCGACTGGGAGATCCAGCAGATCGTGGACGAGGGCGTGGACCTGCGCCTGAACACCTGGGTGGACGATATCCCCGACCTGTTCGACAAGGGTTACCATGCGGTGCTCATCGCCACCGGCGCGCACACGGCCAAGAAACTTCCCATCCGCGACTCGAATCACCCCGATAACTGGCTCTCGCTGGACGTGCTGCGCAAGGCCTGTCTCGGTGAGAATGTTCCGGTCAAAGGAAAAAAGGTGGCCGTGCTGGGCGGCGGCAACGTGGCTCTGGACACGGCGCGCACCCTGCTGCGCCTCGGCGCGGCCGAAGTGAGTATGGCCTGCCTGGAGCCGCGCGGCGAGATGCCCGGCTTCCAGTGGGAGATTGGCGTAGCCGAAGAAGAAGGCGTCCAGATGTACCCGGGCCGCATGTTCAAGGAAGTCATTGTCAAACGAGACAAGATCACCGGCGTGCGCTGCGCGCAGATCGAGTTCCGCGGTTTCAAACGCAGCCGCCCGGAATTCAGCGAGATCGCCGGCACCGAGCACGTCGTCCCGGCGGAGATCGTCGTCTGGGCCATCGGCCAGGCGCCGAATTTCTCCTTCCTGCCCGAGGACGGCTCTATCAACACCCGCTTCCCGGTCGGCGTGCAGTCGGACGAGAAGATGATGACCACCCTGCCGGGCGTCTTCGTGGCCGGGGACGTGCACCGCGGCGTCACCTTCTTCGTGGTGGATGCCATCGGTGAGGGACACAAGGCGGCGCGTTCGATTGACCGCTTCCTGAGAGGAGAGAACGGCCTGAAAGAGCCGCGCCGGCTGCCGGTCGTGGAGTTGAGCCGGGAGGACATCGAAAAGAAGTTCAGCACCGGCGAAGCGGCGAAATCCAAACGCGTCCCGATCAAGTCCATTCCGATCGAGGAACGAATTCACAATTTCAGGGAAGTGGACAAAACGCTGACCGAGGCCGAAGCGCTGCGGGAGGCCGGGCGCTGCCTGCGCTGCGGCGTCTGCTCGGAGTGCCTGGAGTGCGTCTCGGCCTGCGAGCGCGGCGCCATCAACCACGATATGACTGCCGAGCGGCTCGACCTGACCGTGGGCGCCATCATCCTGGCGACCGGCTTCCGGGACTTCGACCCGCGCCGCGCCCCCGAACTGGGCTATGGCCGCCTGGACAACGTGCTGACCGCCATGGAGTTCGAGCGGCTCATCAACACCGCCGGGCCGACCCAGGGCCAGGTTCTCTTGAAGAATGGCGAAGCGCCAGGGAGCGTTGCCATCCTTCACTGCGTTGGCTCGCGCGATAAGAAATACAACGATTACTGCTCACGGGCTTGCTGCATGTACTCGCTCAAACTGGCGCAACTCGTCCATGAGTATGTGAAAGCCGATGTCCATGAGGTCTATCGCGACATGCGCTCGTTCGGGAAAGGGTATGAGGAATTCTTCAACCGCACCGAGCAGATGGGCGTCCATTTCTATCACGGCAAGGTCAGTAAAGTGGATGGCCTGCGCGGCGGTAAATTAAGGGTTACTTGGGACGAAGCCTTCCACGGCCAGCCCGACCACGTGGATGTGGACATGGTCATCCTGGCGACAGGCTTCGAACCACAACCGGACACGCCGTCCGTTGCGGCGACCTTCGGGGTGAGTCTCAGCCGCGACGGTTTCTTCCTCGAGCGACATCCCAAACTTGCGCCGGTGGAAACCGTCAATGAAGGTATCTATCTGGCCGGCGCCTGCCAGGCCCCCAGAGACATCCCCGATAGTGTTGCCCAGGCAGGGGGCGCGGCCGCAGCGGCCATCTCCCTCATTGACCAGGGCTCGATCTTCCTTGATCCGGCCATTGCCGAGGTCAACCCGGCGAATTGCGCGGCTTGCGGACAGTGCGCCGAATCCTGTCCTTATGGGGCAATTAGTATCAGCAGTGAAACGCCCGGAGCCAGCCCCCACGCTGGGGTCAATGTTTACATGTGCAGGGGCTGCGGCACTTGCGCAGCGACCTGCCCGAATAAAGCCATCACCCTCGCCCATTACGATGACCGGCAACTGGTTGACGAAATTGTGGGGGCGCTCTCGGTGTAGTTCTTCATCAAATCTATCGAATAGATACCGGACTCCGGCGGCTATGGGTTACAGAAAGGTATGCCGTCGGATTTCCATTTGTGCGCTCCGCGCGACTCCACGAGTAGATCTCTTATAAAAGTCAACTGATATGGATGTGCGACGCACTTTTTCCTTCTCTAGGAGTGCGCTTCATGTGACACGCTCGAACTATATACCAATTTCTTTATCACGCAGTGAAGTGCGTCGCACTTATGCAGGAGGTCCAATGACCCAATCCATACCCAATCCATACTGCTGATTGTCCACCCAACTTGTGATAAAAAGCACTTGTATATCCTGTCGCCGCTTTTACAATCATACTAAAGCCCAAGGTTTCGTCATAGAGGAAAAGGGGAGGCCGATAATTGATGGTCGCGGGCGAGGAGGCAGCCGGATGAGTCTGCATAATGGCAGGGTTCGCATTGGCGTATATATTTGCCACTGTGGAACAAACATCGCAGGAATCGTGGATGTCGGAAGGGTGGTTGATTTTGCCGCGCAACTCGAGGATGTTGTCATTGCCCGGCGCTATACCTACATGTGCTCTGATCCCGGCCAAGCGCTCATTAAAGAAGATATTCAAAAAGAGAAACTCAACCGCGTGGTGGTGGCTTCCTGCTCGCCATTGATGCACGAGGTGACCTTCCGAAAGGCGTGCAGCGAAGCAGGTCTCAATCCGTTCCTCTTCCAAATGACCAACATCCGCGAACACTGCTCCTGGGTCTGCGACGACCAGGAGACAGCCACGCGCAAAGCCGAAGCGCTGGTTGCCGCTGCCGTCCAACGGGTAAAGGGCCACCAGCCCCTCGAAATGCGCTCGGTGACACTCAAGCAGTCTGCCCTCGTGGTTGGCGGCGGGATCGCCGGCATCGAAGCCGCCCTGCGGCTGGCCGATTCCGGAAAACGGGTCTACCTGGTGGAGAAGGAACCCTCCATTGGCGGGCACATGTCCCGCTTGTACAAGACCTTCCCAACGCTCGACTGTGCGGCCTGAATACTCACACCCAAGATGGTGTCCGTGGGACGCCACCCCAACATCACGCTGATGAGTTACTCCGAGGTCGAGAAGGTCGCCGGTTACGTTGGCAACTTCACCGTGACAGTGCGCCGCAAACCGCGTTACGTCAACGAAGAACTGTGCACCGGCTGCGGGACGTGCATCGAGAAATGCCCGTGGAAGAAGATCCCGTCCGAGTTCGACCTCGGGCTGGGGAGGCGCGCGGCGATCTATTATCCCTTCCCCCAGGCGGTGCCGCGCGTCCCGGTGGTGGACACGGTCAACTGCGCCTATTTCAAGACCGGTAAATGCCGCGCGTGCGAGAAGTTCTGCACGGCCAAAGCCATAGATTTCGAGCAGACCGAGCAGCACGTGGAAATCGAAGTCGGCACCATCATCCTGGCGACCGGCTTCCAAGATTTCGACCCGAAACGTGCCCCGCAGTACGGCTACGGCTCGCTGAAAAACGTCATCACCAGCATGGAACTGGAACGGATGATCAATTCGGGCGGGCCCACGCTGGGCAAGGTCACGCTGCAAGACGGGCGCACGCCGGAGAAGATCGCCATCCTGCACTGCGTCGGCAGCCGGGGCGATGAGGTGGCCGAAGGCTGCTCCCATGAATATTGCTCACGCGTCTGCTGCATGTACTCGCTTAAATTAGCCGACCTGACCCGCGAATACGTCGGCGCGGAGGTGGTCGAATACTATCGCGATATGCGTTCGTTCGGAAAAGAATACGAAGCATTCTACGAAAGAGTCCAGCGTCACGGCGTCAACTTCGTGCGTTTCGACAAATCCGTCCGTGTCGAAAGTCGCGACGGGCATCTAGCGGTCCTCTCCACGGATGTGTACACCGGCCAGCCCAACGAGACGTTGGTGGACATGGTCGTGCTGAGCACCGGCATGGAGCCGCAGACGGACCAGGGCGAGATCGGGGTCATCTTCGGCGTCAGCCGCAGCCCGGACGGTTTCTTCCTCGAGAAGCACCCCAAACTGGCTCCGGTGGAAACGGCCACAGACGGCGTCTACCTGGCGGGGACCTGCCAGGGGCCCAAGGACATCCCCGACAGCGTGGCCCAAGGCGCGGCTGCGGCAGCCGCGGCGCTTTCGCTGATGGATGCCGGCCAGGTTTCCCTCGACCCCTTCACCACCCATGTGGACGCCGAGAAATGCGGCGGCTGCCGCACGTGCGAGGGACTCTGCCCGTACAGCGCCATCGAGATGGTGCAGGAAGGCGGACGCCTGGTAGCCTTTGTAAACGAGGTGTTATGCAAGGGCTGCGGCGCTTGTGCAGCCGCCTGCCCGGCCGGCGCGGCGGTGCAGAGCGGCTTCACGAATGACCAGGTATTGGCTGAGATCGAAGGAATTTTAATGGCCCTCACCCCAACCCCTATCCCACTGGGAGAGGGGCAGTGAGGGGAGGTGAAATGAATTTTTCCAAGATAAAAACCGGTGCGTACATCTGCCATTGCGGGACGAACATCGCCGCCACTGTGGATGTGGAATCCGTGACCGAGTTCGCCCGCGGGCTGGAAGGTGTGGTACTGGCACGGAATTACACCTACATGTGCTCGGACCCCGGCCAGGATTTGATCAAGCAGGATATCCAAGAACACGGCCTGAACCGGGTGGTGGTGGCCTCCTGCTCCCCGCTGATGCACGAACCGACCTTCCGCCGGGCGTGCGCCGAGGGCGGCCTGAACCCCTTCTTCGTCCAGATGGCCAACATTCGCGAACACTGCTCCTGGGTGGTGGAAGACCGCCAGGAGGCAACCATCAAGGCCAAAGGCCTGGTGGCGGCCGCGGTTCGGCGTGTACATTACCACCAGGCGCTGGACATGCGCCAGGTCCAGATGACGCCCGCCGCCCTGGTGGTCGGCGGAGGCGTTGCCGGAATCGAAACCGCCTTGAGACTGGCCGACGCCGGCAAACAGGTCTATCTGGTCGAGCGGGAGTCGAGCATCGGCGGCCACATGGCCCAACTCTACAAAACCTTCCCGACCTTGGACTGTTCTGCCTGAATACTTACACCGAAAATGGTGTCCGTGGGACGCCACCCCAATATCAAACTCCTGGCTTATAGCGAGGTGGAGGCCGTTTCAGGGTATGTCGGGAGTTACCAGGTCCGCGTGCGCCGCAAGCCGCGCTACGTGGACGAGTCCAAATGCACCGGCTGCGGCAACTGCGCGACCGTCTGCCCGGTGGAAATATCCAACGAGTTCGACCGCGGCCTGAGCACGCGCAAAGCCGCCTACCGTTTCTCGGCGCAGGCCGTGCCGGGCGCTTATGCCATTGACAAGAAGGGCGTGGCTCCCTGCCGGGCGGCCTGCCCCACCGATCAGCGCGCCATGGGCTACGTGTCCCTCGTCCGGCAGAAACGCTACGCGGACGCCTACTGGGCCATCCGCCGTGAGCATCCCTTCCCCTCCGTGTGCGGGCGGGTTTGCAACCGCAACTGCGAGGCCGCCTGCTCGCGCGGCAAGGTGGACGAACCCGTCAACATCATGGGCATCAAACGCTTCGTGGCCGACTGGGCCTACCAGCACCGCGACGAACTCCCGGACCTGCGCGACAAGTCCATCGTTGGGACGCCTTTCCAGCACAGCCCTCACCCGACCGGGAAACGGGTCGCCGTCATCGGGGCCGGACCGGCCGGTCTGACCGCGGCCCTCGACCTGGTACGCCTGGGGCACGCCGTCAAGGTGTTCGACGCCCAGCCTGTGGCGGGCGGCATGATCCGGGTCGGTATCCCGCCGCACCGTTTACCCTACGAGATGCTCGATTGGGAAGTGCAGCAGATATTGAACGAGGGCGTCGAGTTGCAGTTGAATACCTGGATTGACGACATCCCCGGCCTGATGAAACAAGGATACGCCGCGGTGCTTGTCGCCACTGGGGCGCACGTGGCCAAGAAGGTGGACATCCCCGGCAAGGACCACCCCGACAACTGGCTCAGCCTGCCCTTCCTCAAGCAGGTCTGTCTTGGCACGCCGCCCGACTTGAGCGGCAGGCGCGTCGCTGTCATCGGCGGGGGCAACGTGGCCCTCGACTGCGCCCGTTCGGCGGTGCGCATCGGCGCCAAAGAATGCCGCATGATCTTCCGCAAGCCGAAGGGCGAGATGACCGGCTTCGAGTGGGAGGTGGAGATCGCCGAGGAAGAAGGCGTGGAAATGTGCGGGGCGACCATGTTCAAAGAGATCCTCATCGAGAATGACAGGGTCGTCGGCGTGAAATGCGTCCGCACGGTATACCATGGATACGACGCCAAAGGCCGCATCCTGATTGACGAACTGCCCGGCACCGAACATGTCCTGCCCGCCGACCTGGTCATCTGGGCCACCGGCCAGGGCTGCGACCTGTCCTTC
>JBFMCM010000012.1:0-11279 GCA_040754355.1 Chloroflexota bacterium
AGGAGGCGAGGCCTGGCAGGCCTGCACGCCATCTTCCCCCCAGTTTACGGAGGAGACTTCATATCCCTGAACGCGGAAATAGGCGTTCAGCATTTCCGCAACATCCAGATCGTCTTCGACGATGAGAATTTTTTGCTTCACCTCATCCATCGGAGATTCCCCCTATGAGATGGGTTCTTTTTGGATGACGAATTCGCAGACCGTATCACCCACCGCGCAGCACTTGGACTCGTTCACGCGGAATTCCAACCCGCCGGAGACCCAGGTCAGCATGGCCTGGAGCAGACCGGTCGAAATGTAGCAGACCGGCTTATCTGCGCCCGTGCGCGTCCAGCAGATCGGGCAGCGGTGGATGGTCCAGATGAAAGAATCATCCGTTTCGTCCACCGTGGAATGCTGGTCTGTCATTTGGGAGAAAATCTTGGCGGCGGCCGGAAGACCGATGCGGATCTTGGCCTGGAGAGGCAGCACCTTGAAAGCCAGGTCGCCCACCCCGGCCAGCGCGCCGAAATTTTTCAAGACATCGTTGAAAGTAGCCCGTCCCGCCCGCATAGCCAGGCCGCGTCCACCGCGCGGACCATACATTTCCTCCAAGGCCACATGGATGGCCGTGAAGTCGGCGAAATCGAATTCGCGTTCCAGGTTGTCGGCAGGGTAATTATCAATCAGGCTGCTCAAGCCAGCCAGATTCAGGATCGCGTTCAAGCCGTTCTTGCCCATCACCTCTTCATAGGCTTCTATGGCGATTCGGGCGAACTTGTTTGCGTAATAGTAACCGCTCTTCGGGATATGCTCCATAACGTCTCCGCCGCCTTATATCAACTTCGATAAATCTTCCGCCGCACGGCGCATATCTAGAAAGATGAGACCCAATTTCGCTTGTTCACGTGCCAGGGCCGTAAGCACCGCTTCTTCCCCAACTGACATGAGGACAACGTACCCCTTCAAACCTTTGATATAAACCTGTTCTAAAGAACCGCGTCCGAGTTCGTTGGCGATCCGTTCCCCCAGCGAAAGCATGGCGGCGGACATTGCTGAAACCCGATCTTCTTCCACACCTTGCGGGAGCGCTGAAGCGATACTTAAGCCATCCACACTGACGACCGCCGACGCTTCGATATCTGGCGAAGAGGCTTGCAACTCGCGCAAACGATCCACCATCAATTGGGTACGATTCTTGGTCAAACCTGCCTCCTTGTACCAGCAGTGCTTTCACACGAAATGGACTTGTGCAAATTTAGCACAGGGCGAACAATGTGTCAAGTTGCGGTTGTATGACAAGCGCCTACCCGTTGTGAGAAAATGCTGGCCGAGGAAACATGCTATAATCCCTGCCTTATACAGGTAAACGATGAGACTGATCCTGTCTTTTCTCCCCACACTCCTCTTCCTGACGAACCTGGCTGCAGGAACACAGAACAGGATGCCGGTCCGCAACGAGCCGGACCCTGAACCTGCCTCCGGTTCCGTCGTGTGCGCGCCCGGCGTCTACCTCGTCTTGCCCGACGATTGCCTGCCCCTCGGTCCCTCGGCAGACTTGACGCGCGCCGCCGCTGAAGGTGTTCCCTATCCCATCCCGCCGCTCCCGGCGTATCAGCCCGATACGGCCCTGAATTATGTTCCATACCAGTATTTCAAGGTCAACGAGGATGGCACGCCGGTCTTCCTGAGCCTCGAGGATGGACTTGCCAACCAGCCCTCGCAATTCATAGACCCGGGCTTCCTCTACGTCTCCTACCAGGCGCGGGCAGATACAGAGGAGGGTGTCTTCTATCAACTGCGTTCCGGTGCATGGATCCGCGGGGATGGCGCTCGGGCAGGCGTGCCGACATATCAAGGACTCCTATTCAGTTCCACACCGCGCTATTCCTTCGGCTGGGTGCTGGGAGAGGTGAAATCCCGCACTGCGCCGGGGTTCAGCGCCTCCGAGACGGGCAATACCTGGTATCGCTATAACATCGTCCAGGTCTTTGCGGTAGAAGAGGCCGAGGGCAACACCTGGGTCATGATCGGCCCGGACGAGTGGCTGGATTACCGCCACGTCTCGCGCGTCGACCCGCGCTCTGAGCCGCCCGATGGGGTGCCAGGTTCCCGCTGGATCGAAGTCAACCTCGATGAACAAACCCTGGCCGTTTACCAGGATAATGAATTGGTTTTTGCCACCGTCATCGCCAGCGGCGTGGAGCCTTTCTGGACTCAACCGGGTGTTTTCCAAATATACGAAAAGAAGGATATCGAGACCATGAGCGGAGCCACCGAGGCGGATAGATCGGACTATTATTACCTGGAAGATGTGCCGTGGACGATGTACTATGACCAGAAACGCGCCCTGCATGGGGCTTACTGGCACAACGCTTTTGGCTATCCGCGCAGCCACGGTTGCGTCAACCTGTCTGTGGGCGACGCCCATTGGCTCTTCGAGTGGGCCAATGAGGGTGACTACGTGTACGTCTACGACCCTTCCGGGCGCACGCCAACCGATCCTTTCCTCTACGGAGTCGGCGCGCCTTGACGCTCATATCCCGCTGTGGTAATATTGCGCCCGCTAACGGTCCCGTGGTGTAGTGGCTTAACATGCGGCCCTGTCAAGGCCGAGACCGCGGGTTCGAATCCCGTCGGGACCGCCAGGTTTCGCGAACATAAACTTCCCCAAAAGGGAAGTTTTTTTATTCGGGAGAGACCTTCAGCCCTACAGGGCTGCGAGGCCAACCAAGTCCCAAACTCGAATGCCAAGCCCCTTGCCAAATTCCGAGAATTGAGCAAAAATGAACCGGATTTCCACGCAGGGAAAAAACCACCTATTCGAGGAGAATGCCATGTCGAACATCGAGCATCAGCCGGTCCGTTTGAGTTTGAGTTACAAGGTGATCTGGGGTGTCGCCGCGCTAGGCACCTCGTTCATCTCCGGCACCTACGGTGCCTTGCTTCCCATTTTCTATCAGGATTACCTGGGGCTTTCCGCACGCTGGATCGCAATTGCTTCGGCCATTTATGCCATTTGGAACGCCCTCAACGACCCGCTCTTTGGCTACATCACCGACAGTACGCGCTTCAAGCATGGCCGGCGCATACCCTACATGCGTTTTACCGCGCCTTTCCTGGCCCTGACCTTCATCCTGGTCTGGTTCGCCCCAAGCAAAGCCGGGGAGACGGCGCTTTTCATCTGGATGCTGGTTACCATGCTGCTGTACGATACGGCCTATACAATCATTGGCTTGGTTTATTCAGCCCTTCTACCAGAAGTGACCGAGTCGGACGGGGAACGCAATGGGCTGCAAATTTCCTCCTCTCTGTTCGGCCTGCTCGGTATGCTGCTCGGATTCATCATTCCCGATTTCCTCCGGCCTAAAACAGGAACCGAGTCGTCTATCCTGCCAATGCAACTGGGGATGATTGCGATTGGCATCTTGAGCGCGGCATTCATCGTCATCACGACCCTCAAGGTCAAGGAACGGCTCGAATTCACCCGGGTAGACAAACCCATCCCACTTGGGAAAGCGCTGCGCTTTACCTTCACCAGCAAGTCGTTTTTGATCCTGGTGTCGCAGAACTTCATGTCCATCCTGATGTCTTCGCTCGTGCTGGGCGTCTTGTTCTACCTGGCCGATTATGTATTGCAAATAAACACGATGATCGTATTGGCGTGTGTCTTCATCCCATTAATCGCCGGGGTGCCAATCACAACCCTGATCCGAAAGCGGCTGGGAGTGGTCGGGGCGCAGCAACTGCTCCTGTTGATTGCCGGAGTAGGACTCATCGCGATTGCGTTCGTCCCAGCGCCGCTCATCCTGGTGTGCATGGCGATGGCAGGCTTCGGGCTCTCCGGTCCGCAAACGCTGACGAACGTCCTCTTCGCGCAGGTGGCTGACGAAGACGAACTGCGTTCAGGCGTGCGCCGGGAAGGGGCTTTCTTCGGTGTGAATGCGCTCATCACTAAACCAGCCCAGTCCGTGGCTCTGGCATTGATTCCATTCGTCCTGGAAGTTACACACTTTGTCACTCGGGAGGCCAATAACGGTCAAATATTTCTCGACCAGCCAGCCAGTGCCTTGTTCGGGATAAAAGCCTTGATCGGACTCATCCCGGGCATTGCGCTTGTCATCGGGGCAGGATTGCTGTTTTGGTACCCGTTGAAGGGAAAGCATCTGGACGAAGTCAAGAAGAAAGTATTGGATTTGCATGCCGAAAAACACGCCCGGCTGGGTGCAAAGTCAGGCAGTTCAGGAAACAATTAGTGACTCTCCATAGCGAAATTTTCGAACAACCCGCCCGCCTGCGCTCCCTGCTCGGGCAGCGCCTCGAGGTGGAAAAAATCGCCGAGGTCATCCGCAGGCGCGAGGTCCGTTACGTGTTCCTGGCGGCGCGCGGCACGTCGGATAACGCCGGGCGGTACGCCAATTATCTCTGGGGCGCACAAAATGGCCTCCCCATGGCACTTGCCACGCCGTCCCTGTTCACCTACTACCACCAGCCGCCGCGCCTGACCGGTGCGCTGGTGGTGGGTGTATCGCAGTCCGGGCAGTCGCCTGACATTGTCAGCGTGCTGGAGGAAGGCCGCCGCCAGGGATGCCTGACCCTGGCCGTCACCAACGCACCCGCCTCCCCCCTGGCACAAGCCGCGGACCTGACATTGGACATCCGCGCCGGGGAGGAAAAGGCCGTGGCTGCCACCAAAACCTACAGCGCAGAATTGATGGCGCTGGCCATGCTCTCGGCCGCTCTGAAAAACGACGAAGAGATGTGGAGCGATTTGCAGCGACTCCCATCCTGGGCAGAGGCAGCGCTCCAACAGGACGAGACGATTGGGCATATTTCACAGCGTTTTCGCTACATGCAGCAGTGCGTGGTCTTGGGGCGGGGATATAACTATGCCACAGCCTTCGAATGGGCCTTGAAGTTGAAGGAACTCACGTACATGATCGCCGAGCCTTATTCATCCGCTGATTTTCAACATGGCCCGATTGCCATGGTGGCCGGGGGATTCCCGGTGCTGGCCGTGGCGGCCAGCGGACAAGTCTTTGACACGATGCTGGAGATGCTCACCCGTCTGCGCCGCTCCCACAATGCTGAACTGGTGGTCGTCTCGGACAACACCCAGGCCCTCGAACTGGCACAATCCGCTATTTCCCTGCCGGCCGGGATACCGGAATGGCTGTCACCGTTGGTCGCCATTATTCCTGCTCAACTCTTTGCCTGCCACCTGACGAGTGTCAAAGGCTACGATACCGAGTCCCCGCGCACGATAACAAAAATAACAGAGACGCACTGATGTGCGTCTCTGTAAGGGGCGAGACTTTCGCGCAGCACGGCACTCGGCCTCAATCTTTGGGCGTGGTCTCGGCGACCTGATCGCCGTCTTTTTTATCCTTCTTTTTATGGCTCTGCCCGGAAGGCGAATGGTGGTCGGTGGCATAAAAACCAGAGCCTCTGAAAACAATCCCTACTGGCTGGAATACCTTCATCAATGCATTCTTGTGACACTCCGGGCAGCGAACGAGTGGATGGTCGTTGAAGGATTGCAATTTATCGAACTGTACGCCGCAATTTGCGCAGCGATATGTGTAAACGGGCATCTTCCTTATTCCTCGACTTTCTCTACCTTTACCGGCGGGTCATTATAGCGCACTCAACAGGCAGGCGCAAGAGGCCTCAAAAATATTACAGGACGGATGGGTCATTGGGGGCACACTGGTCTCGTGATAAAGTCTGGCACCGTTCGGAATATTCCTGAAGACCATAGTAAAATTACACCCACAGGTGAAACCATGAAAAATACCAACTCGGCTCTTCCGATCATCCTTATCGTTATTCTTGTTTTATGCTGCTGCATCATCGTGGTCCTGAGCGGCATCGCCTATGGCGTGTATGAATTCGGGAAAAACCTCCCCACCCTGGGACCACTGCTGCCTGATGGCATTACCCCCACTCCCTTCGAAATCACTCGCCAGCCTGTGGACGCGGACAGCGCCAGCACCCTGCTTGCCCTCGAGCAAACCATCGTCCCCCAACGTGACCTGGCCGCGCTGGCCTGCCGTTTCAGAGGAATCTGCAACGTCCCAGAGACGCTCGATCCGCCCTCCGTTCCATATTCCGTTGGTTCGCAGCGCCAATTCTGGCTGCTGGATGAAGATAATGGAGGCTACAATCAAATCAGTGCCACCCTGGAATACATCACGCCGCATGCCTATTTCTGGGTTGAGAACGGTGTTCCTTTCAACCAGCAGGAGGCCGAAGACCTGATAGACACCTTCGAGGAGCAAATCTATCCCACCGACCGCGCCTTCTTCGGCACTGAGTGGACACCCGGCGTGGACAACGACCCGCATATTTATATCATTTATGCGAACGATCTGGGCGCGTTCGTCGCCGGCTTCTATGTCAGCATTGATGAATATAATCCGCTCGTGGTGGAACACTCCAATGGCATCGAGGCTTTTTATATCGATTCCTCCCAGGACCTGGGGGATGAATACACGTACAGCACCCTGGCGCATGAATTCCAGCACATGATCCACTGGTACCAGGATGCCAACGAGAGTTCCTTCCTCGACGAAGGTTTTGCCGAACTGGCTACCTTCCTCAACGGCTACGACCCGGGCGGCTTTGATTGGTATTACACCGGCAGTCCCGACATCGCCCTGACCGACTGGCAGGAGAGCGGCGAGAACAGCGCTCACTACGGCGCCAACTTCCTCTTCGTCACCTACTTCCTCGACCGCTTCGGTGAGCAATCCACCCAGGCCCTCGTCCATGACCAACAGAACGAACTGGAAAGTGTGGACAACACCCTCCAGCAACTGGGCGTCACCGACCCGCTCACCGGCCAACCCATCACCGCCGACGATTTCTTCCTGGATTGGGTGATTGCTAACTATATTCACAATGAGGATGTTGCCGATGGTCGTTATTATTACCATAACTATCCCGACTCCCCTACCACCAACGATACGGAGTGGATTTCCACATGCCCGCAGGACAGGTTAACGCGCACCGTCAACCAATATGGCGTGGATTACATCCGCATCGGGTGCGCGGGCGACTACACCATCAACTTTTCCGGCGCCACCCTGACCCCGCTCCTGCCCGTCGATCCCCACAGCGGAGACTACGCTTTCTGGTCTCACAAATCCAATGAGTCCAATACCTCCCTCACCCGCCAGTTCGACCTGACAGGCGTCTCCGGTCCGGTGACGCTCTCTTACTGGACCTGGTTCGACATTGAGACGAATTACGACTACGTATACCTGGAAGCATCCACCGATGGTGAACAATGGGATATCCTGATTACGCCTTCGGGAACGGCCGACGATCCCAACGGCAGCGCCTATGGGTGGGGCTACACCGACAAATCCGGTGGCTGGATCCAGGAGACAGTTGACCTCTCACAATATGCCGGTCAGACCATCTGGCTGCGCTTCGATTACATCACCGACGCGGCCGTGGTCGAACCGGGCTTCCTCCTGGATGACATCTCCATCCCTGAGATCAACTACAGCGAAGACTTCGAGACGGACGAGGGCGGCTGGGATTCGGACGGTTTCGTCCGCATCCAGAATATCCTGCCGCAGACCTTCCGCCTGGCCCTCATCCATCACACCGGAAGCGATACCACGGTGGAAATCATCCCCGCCAACACCGACCAAACCTTCGACATTCCGGTCAGCATCGCCAGCGGCGACGATGTGGTGCTGGTCGTCACGGCCACCACGCGTTTCACGTTCGAACTGGCTCCCTACCAGATCGAGGTCCGGTAACCCAGAGTGCGGGCTTTAGTCCGCAAAATACGGGTAAAAGCCTTCACTCCATGATTTCTATTGAGATAAGAGGATTTTATGTCTATAACCCCCAAGTCTGAAATTCTGGATCTATCTTCACTGGCTGACTACCAGACCGGCGCGGTCGTCTCCCGCCAGATTACCAAGGCCGAGGCTGGGAATGTAACTCTGTTCGCTTTCGATGAAGGACAGGAACTCAGCGAACACAGTGCCCCATACGACGCCCTCGTCCATGTGCTGGACGGGGAGGCGGAGATCAAGATTTCCGGCCAGCCCTTCCTGTTGAAGGCAGGCGAAGCCATCGTCATGCCAGCCAACGAACCCCACGCAGTCCGGGCGACGAAGAAATTCAAAATGTTGCTGACCATGATCCGGGCGTAACCGCGGCACGGTTACTTCAAAGCGTTCACGAAGCAGAGACCGCCAATCATGACGGTCTCTGTTTGATTCCTTGGTCAATGTAAAGAAACGATCAGGAATCCAAGCTGGTTACTTAATCCCCCTTGTGCTGTACCTTTCGGCGCAATATACTATCTTCGTAGAGAAGGGATGCCGCTATGAGAAAAACCTTGACCAACCTGATCTTATTTTTCCTCCTGCTGGTCGGAACTTCCGCTTGCTCGCTGCCCGGACGTGACGCCGCGACTCCGTTGCCAGAGCCGCCGGGCGCGGACGATAATTTGCCTTCCCCCACCAACACCGAAGCAATTCTCGCAGCACCCACATTCACTCCCACCACAACCTCGCCGCCCATGTTAACTCTGGACATGAACTACTTCTGCAATCACGGGCCGGGCGCCAACTACACCGATATTGTTGACTTTCCCGCCGGGACCGTCCTCCCGATCATCGGCACCAACGGCTCGGGATGGTGGCTGGTCGCAATCAATGATGAACGCACCCATCATACGGAGTGCTGGATCGGAGGCGGAATTGTCTCCGGGGATGTTGCGCTGCTGCCATATCCGACTCTTCCGGCTTTTTTCGTCCCCGTCCACGACGAATCAAACTGGTCGCATATCATCTACCTGGACTGCACCGATTTGGACCATTACCGATGGATCTGGAACGAGGCCAGCAGCGGGGAATACGTCTCCACGACACCCATCCTGGGCATCGCCCGTCCGACCATTGTCTATGACCAGTGGATTGCGGTCTGCCCCGGCTGGTTCCCACCGCCCGTAGTCAAAGTTCATGACGAAGCCACCTGGGCTGTGGTCGGCTACCTGACCTGTGCCGAACTGGAAACTTACACCTGGACGTGGAATGGCGCCAGCAGCGGCGAATACGTGACCGATGTGCCCCTGTTTGGCAGCAGCCGGCCAACCATCTACCTCGGCGAAGTCACACCCATTTGCCCTTCGTTCAGTCCTTAGGATTGCTCCAACGATTGCGTCTGCATTAACCCAAAATACCTTCACTTGCATTGTCCCCATTTAGGAGCAAGATAAAACCAGTTTGTGTCATTCAACACGAACTCGGAGGGAAAAGTGTTCTTGAAAAACCGTATCGTACTACTCGTCACACTCATCATCTTCCTACTGGCATCCTGTGGAGCGCCACAAGAAGCCAGAATCGTCCGACATCCGGAACCAGTAGATTACAATGGGTATAACACATACATCACTGCACCAACATACAACCCGGACTCTGATGATCCATGGCAAATGGATCTCCGCTCCGCCGACTTGACCGGGATCGATTTTTCAAACTCCTTGGACGATCTGTACTTTGCAACATTTGACAGTAAAACAATCTGGCCTTCTCCCGAATTGATGCCCGACAATTTCGACTGGCAAAGTATCATAGAACTTGGGGAAGATCCGGGGTTGGGGATTCGCCAATTACACGAACAGGGGATTTCGGGTGAAGGAGTTGGTATTGCCATCATTGACCAGGCTTTACTCGTTGACCATGTCGAATATGTTGACCGTGTCCTGGTTTACGAAGAGGCCGATAATATAAGCGGAGGGTGGAGAGCGGTTTCCATGCACGGGGCAGCCGTGGCTTCGATTGCTGTTGGGAAAACGGTTGGTGTGGCCCCGGATGCAGATCTATACTTCATTGCCAGCACAATGTGCAACCAAGGTACTTACGAATCCATTGACTTTGCCTGCCTGGCTGAAAATGTCCGTCGAATCATTGAAATCAATAAAAGTTTACCTGAAGAGCGTAAGATTCGTGTTCTTTCCATGTCTATCGGCTGGGGACCAGAAAGTAAAGGCTATGACGAAATTACCGCTGCCGTAAACGAAGCGAGAGATGCCGGAATTTTTGTCATCAGCACAAGCATCAGTGATGTATATGGATTAAAATTCCACGGCCTTGGGCGTTTTCCCTTGTCTGATCCTAATGTTTTTCAATCATATGAACCCGGTTCATGGTGGCAAAACATTTTTTACGAACAGGGACTTGGGGTTGATACCCTCCTCGTGCCTATGGACTCGCGCGCTACAGCCAGCCCGACTGGATTGGGAGATTATGTCTTCTATCGGCAGGGAGGGTGGAGCTGGTGCGTGCCATACCTAGCCGGGATGTATGCGCTCGCTGTTCAGGTTAATCATGACATTACACCAGAAGAATTCTGGTCAACTGCGCTGGAAACCGGGCAAACAATCCAGATCGAGCATGATGGGAAAAGTTATTCACTGGGTGTCATTCTCGACCCACAAGCCCTGATCACCGCGCTGCAAGAGTAAATAAAATCGCCTGCTAATTACACCGCCTTCCTAAAAAATCCTCCCGCAGGTTTTGAACCTGCGGGAGGGTGTTCTTTCAAATGTGTATCGCGTTTCCCTCCGCCGCGTGCGCGGCTTCCATCAATGCCTCGCTCAACGATGGGTGGGCATGGACGTTGCGGGCAATCTCTGCCGGGGTCAATTCCATCATGCGCGCCAGGGTCAGTTCGGGCAGCAGTTCGGTCACCTCCGGGCCGACCATCGTCGCGCCCAGGATCTCGCCGTATTTCTCATCCACCACCAACTTGACCCAGCCGGCGTAATCCGCCAAGCCAAGCGCCTTGCCATTCGCCTGGAAGGGGAAGCGTCCCACTTTGATGGCATGGCCGCGTTCCTTGGCCTGGGCTTCGGTCATACCAAAAGAGGCCACCTGGGGCGAGCAGTACGTGGCGCGCGGCATCATTTCGTAGTCCAGCGTCACCGTTTCGTGTCCGGCAATGTTCTCTGCACAGACAATGCCCATCGCCGAACCGACGTGCGCCAGCATCAGTTTCCCGGTCACATCGCCGATGGCCCAGATGCCCGGCACGTTGGTCGCCATTTTCTCATCAACTTCGATGAAGCCGCGCTCGGAAATCTTGACACCCAGTTCTTCCAGTCCCAATCCCTTCGAATTAGGCTTGAAACCGATCGCCACCAATGCTTGCTCGGCCTCCAGCACCTTCGTCTCGCCCGCAGCGGAGACCGTCACCTTGGCGCCGGTCTTGGTCGCTTCCACGGCCTCGACCTTGTGTCCGGCCAAAATCTTGACGCCGCGCTTGGTGAA
>JBFMCM010000013.1:0-2038 GCA_040754355.1 Chloroflexota bacterium
AGACCGAACTCAAAGGTTCCCCGGTGGTTGGCGATATGGTGAAGGCCGAAGCCATGATCAATCCGGACGGTACCCTGACGGCCACCGAGATTAAGCTGGTTGTCATGGACACCGACTCTGGTGACGACGGCGATGATGACGAATCCCACGATTCTGACAGCGATAGTGGCTCCGGTTCGTCGGATGACCACTCTGGAGAAGACGACGACTCGTCGGATGACGATGAGTCGGATGACGACGACGATTAAGTCCCATCTTTCTTACCCACCTCCCCCAATTGCCTGTGTTTCGGGAATTGGGGGAGGAGATACCTTTACAATGATATACTAGCAGTGGTCGCTCAAACCGTTTTCGCCCTCTCCCGTTCCATGCCGCTTGACAAGCCTCGCTCCGAGATTGCCGACTTGAACAGCCTGGATTCCCAGGCTGTCAGCGCGGTCTATGACCAGTACTACCCTGAAATCTATCGCTATGTTTGTTACCGCCTCGGAGACGAAACCCTGGCGGAAGACTACGCAAGCGACGTGTTTATTTCCTTGCTCGAAGCATTACATGCCGGGCGCGGCCCGCGCGAAAACCTGCGCGGATGGTTGATCGGAGTTGCCTCCCATCTGGTTACGGATCACCTGCGCCATCGCTATCGCCACCGCCAGGAACCCCTGGAAGAGAATTACCCCAGCCGCACGCCCGCGCCGCATGAAGAAATAGAAAACCGTGACCATGCCCGTTCGGTACAGCGAGCCCTGACCCGGCTTACCGCCGAGCAGCAGCACGTGCTGACCCTGCGTTTTGGAGAAGGTTTTTCCTTGGAAGAAACCGCCGCCGTAATGAAAAAGAATATCAACGCCGTAAAACAACTGCAACTGCGAGCCCTGGCTGCTCTCAACCGCCAGATGATGGAGTACGCATGAACACCAAACTTTCGAATGCCCTCCAGGAATGTTTACAGGCATTGGAAAGGGGGACGACGCTGGAAGAATGCCTGACCCGTTACCCGTCCCTCGCCGGTAACCTGCGTCCGCTCCTCGAGTCAGCCCTGGCGGCGCGGACCGCGGGCCTGTTCCCCGTCCCCGGCAATGCTGTCACCCGCAGCCGGGCGCGCCTCCTGGCCCATGCCGGCCGGCTGCGCCAGGCCAAACGCCCCTACCCGCGCCTGACCGGCGCCTGGCGAGTGGCAGCCGCCTCCGTGGCAGTTCTGGCCTTCCTGGTGTTCACCGGCAACGGTCTGATTGCCGCCTCCGCCAACGCTTTACCCGGTGACGCTCTGTATCCCATCAAGCGGACAGTGGAAGATGTCCGCCTCCAATTGGCCCCCGACCCGCAGGCCGAAGTACAAATCCAGGAGGAAATATCCTCCCGCCGCGTGGAAGAGACTGAATCCCTCCTATCCGAACAACGTGTGGAAGAAGTCGAATTCGAAGGCCTGGTGAGCGAACAATTGCCGGATGGCTGGCGGATTGCCGGAATCCCCGTCATTGTCACCGACCAGACCGAAGTGGAAGGAATCGTCTCTATCGGGCTGATGGCAGAAGTGACCGGTCAGACTCAACCGGACGGCAGTGTGCTGGCAAAACGTCTCCGCATCGAAGAACAGGAAAGCGGCTCCTCGGAAGAAGAGTCTACCGCGGAGGCGACCTCCACTGAAACGGCTGAAGATATCCCTGAACCCGAACAAACCGAGGATTCCTCCGGCCACGGCTCAGACGAGGAAGAAGATGGGGAGGATGGGGAACACGACTCTGGATCCGGGTCCGAAGAGGAAACGAGAACGCCCGAACCAGAGGATGATTGAAATCCATGCCCGGCAGCAAGCCACTGTCGGGCAATTTTTTTTCATGAAATTGGTATTTTCCTGCCAGTATCTTTTTTGGGGGTTTTATAGACAAGTAATTTAGAAGCGGTGACCGAAGAATTGACGGTATTGTTAGGAAAATTGCCTCAGCACCTTTCTAAAAAACAATCAGGTATACTTGCACCACCCCTTTGAGAGCCTGATGCCAAGTATGCCAAAACCTACCCGCCGCTCAAAACCTGAGGT
>JBFMCM010000014.1:0-9219 GCA_040754355.1 Chloroflexota bacterium
TAATATACCTTTGACCCCCACAAAAAAATGTGCGCCCCCCGGGGGGTGGGCTCCCCACTTCTGAATTCATGCCCTGGGTTTGCCCTTCTTGAAATTCTGCGCTCCCTGCAAAATGTCGTGCGCCGAGCGGATGGTGCCCTCGGTCACCTCGCCGAGCATCTGCGCCAGTTCGAGGGTGCGCGGCTCGCCTTCCAATTTGGTGACGCGCGTCAGCGTGCGGCCATCCTCGACGATCTTCTGCACCTGATAGTGCCGGTCGCCAAAGACGGCCAGCTGCGGCAGGTGGGTGATGACGAACACCTGGTGGGCGCGGCCCAAATTCCAGAGTTTCTCGCCCACCGTCCCGCCGACGCGCCCGCCGATGCCCTGGTCTATTTCGTCGAAGATGAGCGTCGGCACCTGGTCGGCCTGGGCCAGGACGTTCTTGAGCGCCAGCATCAGGCGCGAGGTCTCGCCGCCGGAGGCGATCCTGGCGAGCGGTTTCAGCCCCTCGCCTGGGTTGGGTGCGACCAGGAATTCGACTCTGTCCAGGCCGCTGCTATCGAAAGCGGCATGTGTTCCATCCGGCATGGGAATCCCATCCTCGTCCGGCTTGGTCTGGAAATCCACGGCGAAACGGGCGGAGGCCATGCGCAGGTCGTCCAGTTCGACCTCGATGGCCGCGGACATCTTTTCAGCGGCTTCCTTGCGTTTCTGCGAAAGGACCAGGCCTTTCCCGGCCAGGTCTTCCATGGCAGCCGACTCAGCAGTTTCCAGTTCGGCGATGCGCGCCGAGGCGGTGGTGATGGTCTCCAGTTGCTTGCGGGCATCCGCGCCGAAGGCAATGATCGCCTCGATGGAGCCGCCATACTTGCGACCCAGCCGATGGATCAAGTCGAGGCGCTCTTCGGTTTCTTCCAGGCGCTTCGGATTGTATTCGATGGCTTCGAGATAGTCGCGCAAACTGCGGACGAGATCGGCCAGGTTCTCGGAGAGGGTAACCGCCTGCTCGCCGGTGGCGGCCTGGCCGGTGTCTATCTGCCCTAACTTGGTCAGGGCGGCAGCAGCCTCGCCGAGCAGGTCGGAGGCGGCCGGGGATTCGGGCGTGCCTTCGTCCAGGGCGGTGATGGCCTGCTGGGCCAGCGAGGCCAGCGACTCGGCGTTCGCCAGCCGGTCGCGCTCGCGGCGCAGTTCCTCATCCTCACCGGGCTTGAGTTTGGCGGCCTCGATCTCCTCCGCCTGGAAAGTGAGCATCTCGGTGCGGCGCTCGGCATCCCGCTGGGCTTCACGCAGTTCGTTCAGTTCGCGGCGGATCTCGACCAGTTTCTGGTAGGCTTTGCGGTAAGAAGCCAGTTGCGTCTCGACCTCGGCATAACGGTCGAGCAGGCCAAGGTGGGCACGCACGTTGAGCAGGGAAAGGTGCTCGGACTGGCCGTGGATATCCACCAGCGTCTCGCCCAGTTCCTTGAGGAGCGACAGGTTGACGGTCCGGCCATTGACGCGCGCCACCGAGCGGCCTTCGCGGCGGATCTCCCGGCTGAGGGTCACATATTTCGGGTCATCGAGCAGGTCTTCGCGCTGGAGGACTTCGTTGATCGGGCCGCGTTCGGGACCGGTCAACTTGAAGGTGCCCTCCACCCGCGCCAGGTCGGCCTCGGAGCGGATGACGGTGGCGTCGGCGCGGCCGCCGAGGATCATGTCCACGGCGTCCATGATGATGGATTTGCCCGCGCCGGTCTCGCCGGTGAAGACGAGCAGGCCGGGGCCGAGGTCGAGTTCGACCTGGTCAATGATGGCGAAGTTCTGGATGTGGAGTTCGGTCAGCATATTATTTCGTCAGTTGGATGCCCGAGAGGCGGTAGTAGATGAGTGGAACGGCGATAAAGAGGTAAATGCCCTGGAAGATCAGGCTCCAGAAATTAAAAGTCAGGAGCAGGTAGATTACCACTGGCGCGGCGCCCAGAATGATGGACACGAGTATGGTGATGAAGAGCGGTCTGGAACGGTGTTTGCGGGTGACAAAGCGCAGGGCCTCGGCGATGCCGATTGCCACGGTGGGTGCGCCGGCGGCGATCACGATCCAGGCGAAGAAACTGGTGATGCCGCCCACCAGCAGGACGAGCAGGCTGGCCAGCAGGGAGAGGAAGCCGCCCGCCAGGAAGCCAACCAGGTAATCCGGCCATTGGGCGGTGACGAAGATCTTTTGCTGGTTGTGGACGCATTCCTGGCAGCGGTAGCCGGTGGGCGTGCGCACGGCGCAGCGCGGGCAGATGGGCTTGTTGCAGCGGTTGCAGCGCAGGCTGGTCTCCACGCCGGGGTGGTTGGCGCAATAAACGGGGGCTGGGGAATCGGTCATCGCGGCAGTCCTATCGAAGGATTTTGGTTCATGTGGGCCGTCAGGTTGCGGTAGAAGTAACCCGGGTCGCCGAAACGGACGAACTGGGCGGCATAGTCTCCGGCGCGCACATCCACCGTGTCTCCCACCTTGAGAGGGATGGCCACCTGCCCGTCCACGCTCAGGACAGCCTCGCCTTCGTTGACCAGGATGCTGACCGAGGTGCCTTCCGAGAGGACGACGGCCCGGTCCACCGACAGGTGCGGGGCGATCGGGACCAGGAGGATGTTGCGCAGTTCCGGGGG
This sequence comes from Chloroflexota bacterium, assembly GCA_040754355.1. Classification (GTDB taxonomy): domain Bacteria; phylum Chloroflexota; class Anaerolineae; order Anaerolineales; family Villigracilaceae; genus UBA877. The sequence continues at coordinate 2,620 of JBFMCM010000014.1, forward strand.
CAGGATCGGCCCCCCGGCCGCCAGGGCGTAAGCGGTGGAACCCGTGGCCGTTGAGGCGATCAACCCGTCGGCCACGTAGGTGGTCAGGTAGTGCCCGTCCACGCTGGCGGCCAGCCGCACGGGACGGACTTCCTGGCCGCGGCAAACCGCCGCTTCGTTGAGCGCATGCCAGTTGCCGCGCGTTTTCCCTGCGGAGATATGTTCGGCGCGCAGCATCATGCGGCTTTCGACCCAGTAATCGCCTTTCAGCAGGTTTTCCAGGGCGGTATGCCACTCCTGCTGGCGGACCTGGATCAGGAAGCCCAGCCGTCCCAGGTTGATGCCCAGGATGGGTACGCCCACGGGAGCGCACAGGTGGGCCGAGCGCAGCACGGTGCCGTCCCCTCCGACGGCGATGAACAGGTCGAAATCGCCCTGACCAACGCGCTGACGCAGGCTGGCGTCGTCCACGGTGCCGCAGGCGGATTCCAGCCCGCGCGACTGCAGCCAGGCGTTAATGGCTGCCGCCTCGCTGACAGACTCGGGCAGGTTGGAGTAGGCGCCAACGGCAACGCGGCGGGGAATGGACGGGGAGGGCATGGGGAGTATTATACCTCCCTCACCCCTGCCCCTCTCCCGATGGGAGAGGGGAGAAGAGGTGGGAATGTGGTCAGGTCAATCTCTCATCGCACGCCTCGCGGAACCCGCAGCCGCGGCAGCGCTGTTCCTGTTCATGGGAACGGTGAATGTCCCGGCGGCGTTCGTCCACGCGGATTCTCGCCAGCAGGTCGAGCAGGGCGGATTCGAGTTCGGGGGTGTAATCCACGGCGAAATCACGGCCCGAATAGTGGATGAGGCCGTACGGCGGACGCCTGCCGAAGGTTTTTTCCACCAGGTAACAGTAGGAAGCCAGTTGGAAGATATGCGAGTCGTAGGGCGCGTCGGGCGTGCGCCCGGTCTTGACCTCCACCGGGATGAGTCTGCCGTCCTTTTCCACCAGGTAATCCGGCTTGCCGGCGAGATCTAATTCCGCGTCGTAAAGCGGTTTCTCCACCCGCCCCCAGCCTTGTGTGTCGGTATAGACGATGCGCCCGCCGGGGAGGCCGGCGGCGCGGCGCTGCCGTCCCGCGACGATGAGCAGGAGGATGGCAACCAGGAGAATGGCGAGGGCGAGATAAAGGGAGGTCATTTTGATTATGAAGGGGTGTCATTGCGAGGAGGGCGGGTGGTCGAGTAGCGGAGCGTATCGAGACCCAGCCCGACGAAGCAATCTCGAAAATGATTGGGCTCCACTCATTTGAGCGGAGATTGCTTCGCTTCGCTCGCAATGACACAGGAGCCTAGAAAACCTGCCCCGTGCAAAAAGCGACCAGCAATGCCAGGGCAACCAGGAGCAGGACCAGCCCCAGCGTCCGCGTGAGACCGGCAGCCAGCACCGTCCGTCCGTGCTGGCGGTGGAGTTCGCTCCCGCCGGTCATCTCGGCCAGGTTGGCGGATTCGACGCCCTGCTGGCGGTACCACCAGGCGCGGGCGCAGAAGAGGTAGGTCCCAAGGTCGGAGGAGCGGATGGTTTTCATCGGGATTGCTCCATAGCACATATATTCTAACATGTTCGCGACGGGTTTTAACGTATAATTCCCGCTGGAGGAATCCCATGCCGAACCTGCCCGAGATCAACACCCAGTTCCTGCTCGACTTCCTGACCCGCCTGCTCAACACCCCCTCGCCCACCGGCCTGGCGGAACCGGCCATCTCTCTGTGCGAACAAACCCTGAAAGACATCCCCGGGTTGACCCTGGCGCGCACGCGCAAAGGCGCGCTGGCCGTCACCCTGCGCGGCGAACAGGAGGAGGGTCCGCGCGCCGTGACGGCGCACGTGGATACGCTCGGGGCGATGGTCAAGGAGATCAAGTCCAACGGGCGGCTGAAACTGACCCGCCTGGGCGGCTTCCCCTGGAACACCATCGAGGGCGAGGGCTGCACCGTCTTCACCCGCTCCGGGCGGCAGGTGCGCGGATCCATCCTGCTGACCAAGGCCTCCAGCCACGTCTTCGGGCAGGAGGTAGGCGAGATGAAACGGGACGAGGACACGCTGGAAGTGCGCCTCGACGCCCGCACGGCCTCCGAACTGGAGACGCTCGACCTGGGCGTGCAGGTGGGCGACTTCATCGCTTTCGACCCGCGCCTGGAGGTCAATGCCGGTTTCATCCGCTCGCGCCACCTGGACGATAAAGCCTGTGTCGCCGCGCTGGTGACCGCCGTCAAGTCCCTGGCCGAGGCGGGCCGCAAACCCGCCCGCACGACGACCCTGCTCATCAGCAACTACGAGGAGGTCGGTCACGGGGCAGCCGCCGGCATCCCATCTGACGCGGAGGAACTGCTGGTCGTGGACATGGCCGCCGTAGGCGAAGGACAGAACTCGGACGAGTTCCATGCCACCCTATGCGTCAAGGACAGCGGCGGGCCGTACCACCACGGCCTGTCCATGCGGCTGCGCGCCCTGGCCGAGAAGCACGCCATCCCCTACAAAGTGGACATCTACCCGCACTACGGCTCGGACGGCGAGGCCTGGTGGCGCGCCGGCGGCGACGCGGCCGTGGCGCTCATCGGCCCCGGCGTGGACGCCTCGCACAACTACGAGCGCACGCACACGGAGGCGCTGGTGGCAACGACCAAGTGGGCGCTGGCGTATTTATTGGAGGAGTGAATTACCACCAAGGACACAAAGGAACACGAAGAAACCTTTGTGGTACTTTGTGCCCTTCGTGTTGAAAGGGATTTTATGGACTTTTCCGATTATCAAACCAAATCCCGCAAGACCGCCAAGTACCCTTCCATCGGGCACGGCGTCATCTATCCCACCCTGGGGCTGACCAACGAAGCCGGGGAGGTGGCCGGGAAGATCAAGAAGATCTTCCGCGATAAAGGCGGCGTCATCAACGGTGAGGACCGCCAGGCGCTCAAGTCTGAGTTGGGCGATGTGCTGTGGTACCTGTCCCAGGTCTGCACCGAATTGGAAATCTCGCTCGATGAAGTGGCTGAGTATAATATCGAAAAACTCTATTCGCGCCTCGACCGCGGCAAGATCGGCGGGGAAGGAGACAATCGCTGATGGCCTGTAAAAACTGCAACTCCCTGGTCCAGAAACGCCGCTTCTCCTCCAGCGGGGAAGTGACCCGCTTCATCCGGCGGCTGCGGGGACTCGTCGAGGACGGCCGGATCGTCGAATTCCCCTCCCACACCGACTTCGACCGCATCGAGGATGACGCCTCCTGGCCGCCGGCCATCGAATGCGCCTTCGGATGCCCGGATTGCGGTCAGGGGTTTGCCTTTACGGCCGATTCCCAAAGAGGCAAGCCCGCCCAATGGCTCCCAACGAAGGCCGCCCATCGCCGGCGCTAATCGCTTCAAACTCTAATCTTCTTCATACGAAATCCCCTTCCCTTTTTGGTAAAATCAAAACAGACACTTCTTGTCTGATTGTGTGAGGCAAGTCTATAGACTTGCCCCACTACAGGAGACCTTTATGGCCAGCATGGAAAAATTCACCCAGCGGGCGCGGCGCGTGCTCTCCCTGGCTCATCAGGAGGCCGAGCGCACCCACCAGGGGCTGATCGGCACCGAGCACCTGCTGCTCGGCCTGCTCGAAGAGGAAGGCGGCGTGGCCGGGCGCGTGCTGCGCGAACTCGGCTTGGATTCCGAGCGCGTCCGAGAAATGATCCTGCGCGTCGGCGGCGAGGGCCTTCACCAGGGCGGCAAGATCGAACTTGCCCCGGAGACCCAGCAAGCCCTGGAAGTTGCCCTCGAAGAGGCCCGCAAGATGGGGCATCACTACGTTGGCACCGAGCACTTGCTGCTCAGCCTGCACCAGGCTGGAGGCAACGCCTCCGAAGTCCTGAGCAAATTGGGCGTGACGGGCGAACAGATCCGCCGCCAGGTACGGCGCATCCTGCAGGAGGGCACTTCCCCCAATCCCTCCGCCGTCCCGGAGACAGCCCGGCCGGCCGGGAAACAGGACCCCAAGACTCCTCTCGTGGACCAACTCGCTACCGACCTGACCTCCCTGGCCGAAGAAAGCAAACTGGACCCGGTGATTGGCCGCCAGATGGAGATCGAGCGCGTCATCCAGATCCTGGCACGCCGCACCAAGAACAACCCGGCCCTGATCGGCGAACCGGGCGTCGGCAAGACGGCCATCGTCGAGGGCCTGGCCCAGCGCATCATCGAGGGCGACGTCCCTGCGCCGCTGCTGAACAAGCGCGTCCTGAAACTGGACGTGGGTTCGCTGGTCGCCGGGACGATGTACCGCGGCCAGTTCGAGGAACGCCTGAAGCGCGTCATTGACGAACTCAAGCAGGCCAAGTCCATTCTTTTCATTGACGAATTCCACATGCTGGTGGGGGCCGGCTCGGCCGGTTCCGCTGTGGACGCGGCCAACATCCTCAAGCCGGCCCTGTCGCGCGGCGAACTGCAGTGCATCGGCGCCACCACGCTCGACGAGTACCGCAAGCACATCGAATCCGACGCCGCGCTCGAGCGCCGCTTCCAGCCCATCGTGGTGGACGAGCCGACCGTGGAGGAGACCATCGAGATTCTCAAGGGCGTGCGCAGGATGTACGAGGAACACCACCACCTGGTCATCTCGGACGAGGCACTCGAAGCCGCGGCCAGGTTCTCGTCACGTTACGTTTCGGACCGCTTCCTGCCCGACAAAGCCATTGACCTGATAGACGAATCCGCCTCGCGCGTCCGCATGTACAAGTCCGGGGCGTCCACCTCAGCAAAGGATATTTACCAACAACTCAAGCAAGCACGCCTCAACCGCGCCCTGGCCCAGGAGGAAGGCAAAGCCGAGGACGTGCAGACCTGGCAGCTGCGCGAGTCGGAACTGAACGAGCAGTTGAACCGCCTGAAGAATGGCTGGGAACGCGCCACCAGCCCGGTGGTGAACGCCGACGACATCGCCGAAGTGGTCGCCATGTGGACCGGCGTGCCGGTCATGCAGATGGCCGAGGAGGAAAGCCAGCGCCTGCTGCGCATGGAAGAAGAACTGAGCAAATCCATCATCGGTCAGGAGGAGGCCATCCAGTCCATCGCCAAGGCGGTGCGCCGGGCGCGGGCCGGGCTGAAAGACCCGAAACGCCCGATCGGCTCGTTCATGTTCCTCGGTCCGACCGGGGTCGGCAAGACCGAGTTGACCAAGTCGCTGGCCAAGTTCATGTTCGGCAGCGAGGAAGCCCTCATCCAACTCGACATGTCCGAGTTCATGGAGCGGCATACCGGCAGCCGCCTGGTGGGCGCACCGCCCGGGTACATCGGCTACGACGACGCCGGTCAACTGACCGAAGCCCTGCGCCGCCGCCCGTATTCCATCGTGGTCTTCGACGAGGTCGAGAAAGCCCATCCCGAAGTCCATAACATGCTGCTGCAAATCATGGAGGAGGGCCACCTCTCCGACGCCAAAGGCCGCCAGGTGGACTTCCGCAACGCCATCATCGTCATGACCACCAATGTCGGCGCGGAGGAGATCAAGCGACAGACCTCGCTCGGTTTCCAACTCAAGCGCGACGAGAAGACCGAGGAGCGCCTGTCCTACGAAGAAATGCGCAAGAAACTGACCGAGTCGCTCAAGAAGATCTTCCGCCCCGAGTTCATCAACCGCCTCGACAGCGTTATCGTCTTCCGCGCCCTCAACAAGGACGACATCCGCAAGATCGTGACCCTCGAACTGGACAAGGTGACCGAACGCCTGGCCGAACACGAGGTGACCCTGACCGCCGCCGAAGCGGCCCTGGACCTGCTGGCTGAGTCCGGCTACGACCCGGAGATGGGCGCCCGTCCGCTGCGGCGCGTGATTCAAAGCAGGGTGGAGGACCCGCTCTCGGATGCCCTGCTGGCCGGTACGTTCCACGAGGGCGACGCCATCCTGGTGGAGGTGGTGGAAGGAGACGTGGTGCTCAAACGGGCCGAGGAGCCCGACAAAGCGCCCGAACCGGTTTCTTAATTTCGGTAGGGGCGGGTCTGGGTCTCGATATGCGCAAGAACACCGCTACTCGACCATCAAGACCCGCCCCTACATAATTTCAGGAGGATTTTATGGGTAACAATTTATCGGTAGCCACCCTGGCCGGAGGCTGTTTCTGGTGCCTCGAGGCAATCTTCGACGAACTCAACGGCGTGCAGTCGGTCGAATCGGGCTACACCGGCGGACAGGTTCCGAACCCGACCTATCGCCGGGTGTGCGACGGGGATACTGGTCACGCCGAGGCAGTCCAGGTCACATTCGATCCCTCCAGCCTCTCCTACCATGACCTGCTGACCGTCTTTTTCACCCTCCACGACCCGACCACCCTCAACCGGCAGGGTAGCGATGTGGGCACGCAATACCGCTCGGCGATCTTCTATCACGATCAAGAACAGAAGGAAGTTGCCGAACAAGTGATGCGTGAAATTGCCCAGGCAGGCATCTGGGATAGGCCTCTCGTGACCGAGTTGAACGCTTTCGAGAAATTCTACCCGGCTGAGGAGTATCATCAGGAATACTTCGCCAACAACCAATTCCAACCCTACTGCCAATTCGTGATTGCCCCGAAAGTTGCCAAGTTCAGGCAAAAGTTTGCA
>JBFMCM010000015.1:0-3130 GCA_040754355.1 Chloroflexota bacterium
CGATCTCGCGGTATTCCTTTTCACCGAACTCGACCTTATAACGATAATCGAGGTAGGTAATATAACCCCAGGGAGTCTCGCGCATCTGTTTCTGCTGTTCGGGCGGGGTGCAGACCTCGGGAGTGCGTTTCTGGAATTTGACCGCGTCCACCCCGGCGTGGACAGCAGCATTGATCATCTGCTTGCAGACCTCCAGATCGCCGTTGTGGTTGATGCCAATCTCAGCGATGATGTAAGTGGGATGGCCGTCGCCGACCATGCGGTTACCGATTTTGACTTCACGTTTCATGTTGTGTCTCCTGGAGTTAGCCTTGCGGAAAGATCGTCCGTTCCACCGCGCCGCAGATGACGTGCCAGACGAAGATGTGGCTTTCCTGGATGCGCGGCGTATCGTCCGAGGGAACGGCCAGGCACAGGTCGCACAACGCGCCCATGCGTTCGTGTCCCTTCCCGCCCGTAAACCCGACCGGTAGCAGGCCGCGCCTACGGGCAGTTTCCAGCGCCCGGAGCACGTCCGGCGAGCCGCCGCTGGTGCTGATACCCACCAGCACATCGCCGGGGCGGCCCAGCGCCTCCACCTGCCGCGAGAAGACGAACTCGAAAGCCGAGTCGTTGCCGATGGCTGTCAGGATGGAGGTATCGGTCGTCAGGGCTATGGCCGGGAGGGCGGCATGGTCGTAGCGGAAGCGGTTGACGAACTCGCCTGCCACGTGCTGGGCATCCGCCGCACTGCCGCCGTTGCCGCACAGCAGGAGTTTGTTGCCCTGCCGGAAACAGCGGGCGATGGCTTCGGTGACCTGCTCGATGACACCCGCCTGCAGGGCAACGGTCTGTTCGAGCACAGCCTGGTGGGTTTTGAGTTCTGATTCGATGGTCGAGAACATGGTTCTCCTTTTGTGGGGCAAACTTCCAATTTGCTCCACTGCTCTACCAGCAGGACCGTCCGCCGTCCACGACCAGGTTGGTGCCAGTCATGTACGAGGAGGCGTCCGAACACAGGAACAGCATGGCGGCCTGGTATTCATCGGCCTTTGCCATACGCCCAAGCGGGATCAGGTTCGACAGGCGGGCGACGAAATCGTCCGGCTGGTCATTATAGACGCCTCCGGGCGAAATGGCGTTGACGCGGATGCCCGCCTCGGCCCAATAGGTGGCCAGGAAACGCGTCAGGCCGATGAGGCCGGTCTTGACCACCGAATACGTGACCGGCTTTACCGGCTGGCGGTCAGCCGGCAGACCGGGCTGGCGGTAGAGGCGCTGGTCGGGGGCGATGACGCCCAGGTCGGAGGAGACGTTGACAATGACCCCGCCTCCCCGTTTCGCCATCTCAGACCCGATGATCTGTGCGCACAGGAACGCGCCGGTCAGCCCCACCGATAGGTCATCCTGCCATTGCTTGAGAGGGAAGTTTTCGAGCCGGGAGAATTCCACATCGGCGGTCTTTTCCATCTTGGGGTTGTTGGCGGCATTGTTGATGAGGATGTCCACGCGGCCATAGCGGCGCAGGACTTCGTCCAGCAGGGAGCGGACGCTCTCCGGGTCGGTGATGTCGGTTTGCATGACGCAGGCTTCCGGTCCGAACCGCTCGCGGAAGGCCGCGCGGGAGGAGTCCACCGCGTCCGTGCGGATGTCGGCCAGGACGGGAATGCCTCCGGCGCTGGCAATCGCTTCGGCATGCTGCAATCCCAGCAGGCCGGTCCCGCCTGTGATGACGGCCACGCGGCCGGTCAGGTCGAACATGGAGTCGAGTTTTTTCATGCTTCACCTCGAGAACCACAGATGAAAGGGATGAAAAAGAACCCAATCCCTTTTATCCTTTTCATCTGTGGTTGATTCTTCTCACTTCAAGGACACAACACTTCCGGTCTCCAGCGATTCCCTGGCCGCCAGCGCCATGCGCAGGCTCTGCGCCCCGTCCCGCAGGCTGACCAGCGGGGTGGGCTTGCCCTGCAAGGCTTCGAGGAAATAGCGCATCTCATCGAGGAACATCTGGTTGCGCTGGAAATCCTGGTAGACAGCCTGTTCCACCTGCCGGCCTTCGCCGTCGAAGACGGTCAGCGAGGCGGCGGGGAAATCCAGGATGATTTTTCCGGCGTCGCCGATGACCTTGCAGCCGCGGCTGGGCGGGCGCTGGAGATAGTCCTCGTGCAAACTTACGGGCAGCGGGCGGCCCTCCGCCTCGAACTCCATCAGGATGTCGGCGCTGTCTTCCACGTCCACTTCGAGGCGGCTGAGGTGGCCGCCGAGAGCATAGACGCGACGCGGCAGGCCGAACAGCCAGTAGAGATAGTCCATCTCGTGGATCTGGGAGATGATTACACCGCCGCCCAGGTCTTTGCGCGAGGCATACATCTGGCGGTAATCTTCGTAGGTGTGCCAACCGGGCAGGTACTCGCCGATCTCGGCATGAACCGAGAGCAGGCGGCCGATGCGCCTTTCCTGCAACAGGGCATGCAGGCGCTGCAAGGCCGGGTGGAAGCGCATCTGGTAGCCGACGGCGGCGGTCAGGCGGCGGCCTTCGACCGCTGCGAGCAGTTCGTCCACCTCCTCCAGGCTGTGGGAAAGGGGTTTCTCAATGAAGAGATGCACGCCGGCCTGTGCGGCCTGGATGGCAACGGGGATGTGCAGGCTGGAGGGCGTGCAGATGCAGGCGGCGTCTGGTTTCCATGCCAAGCCGGACTCGAGGTCTGCGTAGATGTGCAGGCCGTATTTCTGATGGAGGGTGAGCCCCGGCTCGACGGTCAGTTTGTCGGTCAACACCGGGATGTCGGCGCGCGGGTCCACGGCGCGGACCTCGGCGCTGTTTCCAAGCACAGTGAGGAGATTGCGCAGATGGCGCTGTCCGATGCCGCCGAGACCAACGATCAAAATTTTCATCTTGGTTCCTTTGCGTAGTGACGACTTAGGTCGTTACTACGGAGTTCTTATGGACGAACTCGCGGTTCCGGCGCGTCCAGTTGACCTCATCGCCGGGTTTGCCGCGCGCCACCTGAAGAATATAGTCGCCCGCATAACCGACAGTTTTCAAACTCTCGAACAGCGCCAAGAAGTCGGCGTCGCCTGTGCCCAGCGGTACTGTCCCGCCGCCCAGGAGGCGGTCCTTGATGTGGACGCTGCCGACGCGTTGACC
>JBFMCM010000016.1:0-6396 GCA_040754355.1 Chloroflexota bacterium
TCCCCGTCAGCGTCGCCAGGGATCTATGAAGCAGGAAGAATGGCAGGATCAACAAGATATGGATAGCCGCGCTCAAGCCGAAGATCAGCGCCAATGCTTGTAAAAACTCGTTCACCGGGGGAGCCAGGTTCTCCAGCATCCATGCCCCCGCGCCAGCCAAAACAGCCAAACCAACCAGTCCCACAGCCAGCAGAACGACCGGCAGCCAGGCCTGACGGTCCGAGGTGGAGGGCATCATCATGCTGCTCACGGTAAAGGTCAGGTAAAACCACAGCCAGAAATCAGGGTAATTCGGCACCATCTTCAATCCAATCCAGAATTGATTCCAATCACCAAAGCGGACGAAATCCCACAACGGCAGCAACTGCATCCGGTCAATGGCAACGAAAGTCACGAAGAGGCAGCCGGTCACCAGCGGGGCCACGCCGATCAGCGCGTCCCGAAGGAAACCGCCGGAAGCCGTCTCCACATAACCAAGGCGCAGACGTCCATCCGGCTGGGTTTGGGGAATGAGAGAGAATCGTCCGGTGCGGACGCGCAGCAACTTCGCCATCAAGAAATGGCTGAATTCATGTAAAAACACGCCAGGGAGGAAGATGAGTGCAAACAGAACTTGTGTCACGCCCGGACGGCGCGTCAGAACGAGGAACACAGCCTGGATTTCGCGATGCAGGAGACGTTGTAGAATCACCAGCGCCATCAACATGGCTAGAAGCCATAGAAGGCCATCGAATGAGTAGAGGAAAGACATGTTGGGTCAAACCTGAAGGGGCTAAACCGTCTCACTACATAAGGTAGAGGACGATAGACGGTAGACCGTGGACGATGTTTGCCACCATCCACGGTCTACCGTCCACCGTCCATGGTCTACTTTACCGCTGCCTTGACAATGGCAGTGAATTCGTCCAGTTTCAGGCTGGCGCCCCCCACCAGAGCCCCGTCTATTTCGGGCTGGTTGAAGAACTCGGCCGCGTTGGCCGCCGTGACGGAGCCGCCATAGAGCACGCGAACCGCCTGCGCCGTTTCCGCACCATAAAGACTCGCAAGCGCCGGGCGGATGACATCTTTCACCACCGCATTGGCATTTTCGCCGCTGGAGGCCCGCCCGGTGCCGATGGCCCAGACCGGCTCGTAAGCGATGACCAGGGTGCGCGCAAAGTCCGGGGCGAGGCCCTTGAGGCCTTCCAGCACCTGTCTGGTCACCACCCCGGCTGTCTGCCCAGCCTCATACTCGCTCAAGGTTTCGCCCACGCAGACGATCGGTACCAGGCTCACGGTCCGCGCCGCGGAAGTTTTCTTGTTCACCGTTTCATCGGTTTCACCGAAATAGGCTCGTCGTTCGGAATGACCGATGATGACATATTTGCAAAACTCAGCCACCATGCCGGGGGCAACCTCGCCAGTGAACGCACCTTTGGCCTCCCAGTGCATATCCTGGGCGCCGAGGCCGATGTCGGTGCCTTGCAGGAGGGCGGCAACCGGGAAGAGCGACATGAAAGACGGGCAGAGCACTTTCTCGACACTTTCGATCGAGCGTAAAGCCGGCACCAGCGCGGCTGTCAATTCCCGCGCTTCAGCGATGGTCATGTTCATTTTCCAGTTTCCAGCAACGAGCGGTGTGCGTGTCATGGCAAGGTTCCTTCGATGATTTCCGCTTCTTGTAACATCCAATCTTGCACGCCTGGGTTGGCGCGCAATTCTGCCAATGCCAGGCGCGCCCGGTCCACTTCACCTGTGCGGGAGGAAAATTCGGCCTGGAGCAATTGGCCCTCAGGGAGGCCCGGTTTGAGTTGCATCAATTCGTCCAACGTTTGCTGGGCCTGAGCCTGATCCCCGTCAAAGAAAGTATAGCGCGCCTTGGCGAGCAGAGACAGAGGCTCGTCGAACGTTCCCAACTGCTCAGAGGTGATGTAGGTGGCAGCCAGTTGATCCTTCATGGCTTTATAGACTGACTCATGCAGGAGGGTATTCACATCGTCCGGCAAAAACGGGTTAGTTTCCAGGTGAAGCATCGCCGCGGCGACTGACAACCGTGCCGCGGACAGCCAGGCCTCTTGGCCGGCTGCAAGCCGGGCCGCGTCCCACAGGAAGGTCTCATCGGAGGCTGCCAGTCTCACGACCTCCGAAATCGCTTCCTGCTCCCGTTCGGGCATTTCGGCCTGGTGGTATGCCATGGCGAGCTGCATACGCGCGTTGGGATCATCCGGATTCTCTTCAACGGCTTGCATGGCCTGGCGGACATCCACGAATTTCACCGGAGTCTGCAAAGGGGCCAGCGTATTCACTATTATCGCTTGCGTAGGAGTGGGGCGGAACGGGCGCGCGGTGCGGACTGCCCAGAGGACAAACAGGCAGCCGAACAATAAGATTACTGCCAGCGCCAGCCACATCCAGGGGAACTTTCTCGGCTTTTTCGGCTTCTCGCCGGACCCCGAAACGGCTGCCGCGACTGGGACGGTTGGCTCCACTGAGGCAGGCTGGTCTGGCATTGCAGCGGGCGGCAGGGTCGGGGCATCGGCTGCCATCTGTACAGTTTCGACCTGCTCCGGCGGGAGCAACACGGTCGGGCTGGCCGCCCATGCCTGCTGGAAGGCTGCCACCAGGGATTTGACATCCTTGTGCCGGTCGGCTCGTTCCTTGGAGAGCGCTTTGAGCAGGACGCGTTCAACTTCTTCCGAGACTGCCGGGTTGACGGCGCGCGGCAGCGGCAGAGGCGAGTAGATGTGATCGTGAATGATGGAGAAGGGTGTATCGGCGCTGAAAGGGACTTTGCCAACTGTCAGTTCATAGAGCATCACGCCAAGGGAGTAAATGTCCGTGCCTTCATCCAGGTTTTTCTTGCCAAGCGCCTGTTCCGGGGAAATGTACTGGGGCGTGCCGATGATCATATCCGAGGTGATGGTGGATTCGCCTGATTGAGCAATGCGCGCCAGACCGAAATCCGCCAGGTAGATTTGGCCGTCGTTGGTCAGCAGGACATTGGACGGCTTGATATCGCGATGCAGAATTCCCTGCTTATGAGCATACCCCAGCGCCGCGCCGACCGCTTCCACGATGCCTTGTACTTCCTCCTGTGTGAGAGGCGCGCGCGTCAGGCGGGCTTTTAGCGTCTCCCCTTCGATGAACTTCATGACAAGGTAAGGGCGGCCTTCATGTTCGGAGTAATCGTAAATCGGAACGATGTTGGGATGATCCAGTTTCGCCACCACGCGGGCTTCGCGCTGGAAGCGTGCCAGGAAACTGGTATCTTCGAGGAACGCGGGGTGCAGGACTTTGATGGCAACGTAACGGTCCAATTCGGCATGGTACGCCTTCAGGACGGTTGCCATGCCTCCCTGGCCCAACTGCTCTACGATCCGGTAGCGGCCAACGGTTTCACCAACCTGGAATGACATGGGAAATACTCCCTTCCGCTGATGGGTTTGCTGAAATCATTATAACGTAGAAGGTTTATTTGAATATTGCCGTATCGTAAAAGCCATGTAAATATAAAAACGGGGCGGCCACGAGACCGCCCCAACAAACCATGGGGTTATTTATCCAGCAAAGCCGCTACCCCGGGAAGTTCCCTGCCTTCCAGGAATTCCAATGACGCACCGCCGCCAGTGGAGACGTGCGTCATCTGCTTGGCAACGCCCGCCTTCTTGACCGCGCTGGCGCTGTCGCCGCCGCCGATGACGGTGACCGCGCCCGATTCGGCCAGCAGTTTCGCCAGGGCGAAAGTCCCCTCGGCGAATTTGGGCATCTCGAACACGCCTACCGGTCCGTTCCAGACGATGAGTTTCGCGCCCTGCAAGGCAGCCTGGTAGGCTGCCAATGTAATAGGCCCAGCATCCATCATGCGCCAGCCTGCCGGAATCTTATCCACATCCACCACCTGGCTGTGAGCCTCGGCCTCGAACTTATCGGCGATGACTGCGTCCACAGGCAGGATGATCTTGTCTCCGTGTTTGGCGAGGATGGCCTTGGCCGTATCAATCGAGGCGGTTTCCACCAGGCTGTCCCGCATGTTCAAACCTTTGGCAGCCAGGAAGGTGTTGGCCATGCCGCCTCCGATGATGAGTTTATCGCATCTGGCAAGCAGGTTCTCGACGACCAGGATCTTGTCGCTGATCTTGGCCCCGCCCAGGATGGCGATGTAGGGATGCACAGGATTGGAGGTCGCGCGGCCCAGGTATTCGAGTTCCTGTTCCATCAGGAAGCCGGAAACTGCCGGGAGGAAGCGCGCCACGCCTTCGGTCGAAGAATGGGCGCGGTGGGCCGAGCCGAAGGCGTCGTTGACGTACACCTCGCCCAGGGCTGCCATCTGTTTGGCTAGTTCCAGGTCGTTCTTCTCTTCTTCAGGATGGAAGCGGGTGTTTTCCAACATCAAGACTTCGCCCGGCTTGAGAGCCTTGGCCATCTTCTCCACTTCAGGCCCGACGCAATCCGGCGCCATCTGGACCGGGATGCCGAGGTGCCCGGCCAGGACCTCGGAGGCCGCCTTGAGGCTGAACTCTGGGTCGAAGCCGCCCTTCGGGCGCCCGAGGTGGCTCATCAGGATGAGGGAAGCGCCCTGTTCGAGGACATATTTGATCGTTGGCAGGGAGGCCTTGATACGCTTGTCATCAGTGACCTTGCCGCCCTCCATCGGGACGTTGAAATCCACGCGCATGAGGACGCGCTTGCCTTTCAGGTCAATATTGCGAACGGTTTTCTTATTCATGGAAACTCCCAGTACAGGCAATCAGGTAATCAGGGATCTTGCCGCCTGATTACCTGATTCCTAATCCCTAATTACCTACAGTGACTTTGCCATCAGCGCGGCCAGGTCCGCCGTGCGGACGGAGTAGCCCCACTCGTTATCGTACCAGGCTACAACTTTGGCGAAGGTGTTTTCCGCCTTGCCCAACACTGACGTGAATGGCAGGTCCACCGAAGAAGAGAAGGCGCTGCCCTTGAAATCCACCGAAACCAGCGGCTCATCTATCGCCTCCAGGATACCCTTCAGCGGCGGCTTGGCGGCTGCGTCGCGGAAAGCCTGGCGCAGTTCCTCAGTCGTGGTGGGTTTTTCGATCTCGACGGTCAAGTCAATCACCGAGACTGTGGGCGTCGGCACGCGCAAGGCGTAGCCGTCCATTTTGCCCTTCAAGTCAGGGATGACCAGGTTGATCGCTTTGGCCGCGCCGGTGGTTGTGGGGATGATGTTGAGCGCGGCAGCCCGTGCACGCCGCAGGTCTGAGTGCGGTAGATCGAGAATTTTTTGGTCATTCGTGTACGAGTGGATAGTGGTCATAAAACCCCGTACGATCTTGAACTTGTCGTGAACGACCTTTACCGCTGGAGCCAGGCCGTTGGTGGTGCAGGAAGCATTCGAGACCACGTGATGGGTCTTCGGATCATACTTGTCGTCGTTCACACCGAGGACGATGGTGATATCCTCGCCTTCCGCTGGGGCGGAAATGATCACTTTTTTAGCCTTGCCGGCCGTGATATGGTTGACTGCGCCCTTGACCGTCTTGCCTTTTTTATTCACGCCGTCGTTCTTGATGGTGAACAAGCCAGTGGATTCGATGACGATCTCCACACCCAGGTCACCCCAGGGGATGGCGGCAGGATCGGTCTCTTTGAAGGCTTTCACCTTTTTGCCGTCAATCACCAGCCCATCGTCAGCGACCTCCACCTTGCCGTCGAAACGGCCATAGTTCGAGTCGTATTTGAGCAGGTGGGCCATGGTGGCCATGTCGCCAATGTCGTTGAAGGCTACTACTTCCAGCGTATCGGGGTGGAAATCCCGGATGGCCTTGAGGACCTGGCGTCCGATGCGGCCAAAGCCATTGATGCCAACACGAGTAGTCATGCTACATCTCCTTGAATCAAGTGGAATAAGGACAACGCACATGCGTTGCAGAGGCCTACACCAGCGGCCCGGTGCGTTCGTTGTAAAGGTCAATCAACGCTTGAGCCAGCCTGACAGTATCATGGTGGAACGGTTCGCGGTGGTCGGCCAGATCAGCCGTGTAAAGACGTGGATCGTTTGGGATTCCTTCATCCACGCGCACCCACTGCACAGTCCCGCCAAAGTCGCTATCATACCACGAATTGCAGACGATCACGTCGAAGATGTCCGCGCCGATGACTTCCTCCACGCTGCGGACGTGGTCACCGCAGGTGTAAGTTTCGGTTTCCCCCGCTTGGGTGGCGATGTTGGCAACGAAAATCTTGAGCGCTTTGCCAACCCGCATCGCCTCCAGCACGTCGCGGACGAGCAGATTCGGTAAAATGCTAGTGTACAGGCTTCCCGGTCCGACGACGATCATATCGGCCGAGAGAATGGCCTGGATGACGGGCGGGAAGGCCGAGGCGTCGTTCGGCTCCAGCCAGACGCGGCGGACGCGTCCGGCTGCCCGCGGAATC
>JBFMCM010000017.1:0-2860 GCA_040754355.1 Chloroflexota bacterium
GAACACAGATGGACACAGATTTCTTGATGAACGTCTTTATGACTTTGGCTTTTCGACGCCGGCTTGTATCCCAGACATCAGCGTTTATCCGCGTTCATCATGTGGCTATTTTTCAAACACTCTCTACGAAGTTTGTTGACGGAAAACGGGTCAGGCGTACTCCCTTTTTATGACAAAAGGAACTAACGAAGTGCCCCTGTCTTGTGGGATAATGGGGACAAAATCAGATTAGGAGGTCTTATGGCCAAAGTGACCGATCAAGAGGCCCGCGATTACCATCGTCTGAATGGGAAACCGGGCAAAATTTCCGTTGTCCCGACCAAACCCATGGACACCCAGCGCGACCTGAGCCTGGCCTACACGCCGGGCGTGGCTGTCCCGGTGTTGGATATCGAGAAGGACCCAGAAGCCGCTTATGAGTATACCTCCAAGGGCAACCTGGTGGCAGTGATTTCGAATGGCACGGCCATCCTCGGGCTGGGCGACCGCGGCGCGCTGGCGAGCAAGCCCGTCATGGAGGGGAAGGGTGTGCTCTTCAAGAGATTTGCGGATGTGGATGTGTTCGACATCGAAGTGGATACTCACGACCCCGACGAGGTGATTCAGGTGGCGCGTGCCATTGCCCCCACCTTCGGCGGCATCAACCTGGAAGATATCAAGGCCCCGGAATGCTTCTACATCGAAGAGACGCTCAAGGAAATGCTCGATATCCCGGTCTTCCACGACGACCAGCACGGAACGGCCATCATCTCTTCGGCCGCGCTGGCCAATGCGCTGGAAATCCTGGACAAGAAGCATGAAGAGATCAAGATGGTCATCTCCGGAGCGGGGGCTTCGGCCATCTCGTGCGCCAAACTGGCCATGCGCTGGGGCGTCAAGAGGAAGAATATCCTGATGCTCGACAGCAAGGGCGTGATCTACAAGGGCCGCACCGAGGGCATGAACAAGTACAAAGAGGAATTCGCCGTGGATACCGACCGCCGCACCCTGGCCGATGCGGTGCGCGGCTGTGACGTGTTCTACGGGCTTTCGGTTGCCAACGTATTGACCCCGGAAATGGTCAAGACCATGTCCGACCGGCCGTTCATCTGCGCCATGGCCAACCCGGACCCTGAAATCAAATACGAACTGGCCAAGGAGGCCAACCCCCACGCCATCGTCGCCACCGGCCGCTCGGACTATCCGAACCAGGTCAACAACACGCTGGGCTTCCCCTTCATCTTCCGCGGCGCCCTGGACGTGCGCGCCAGGGCCATCAACGAGGAAATGAAGTTCGCCGCCTCCCAGGCGCTCTATGGGTTGACCCACGAGGACGTGCCCGATTACGTCCTGCGCGCCTACGGCGTGGAGAGCATGAAATTCGGCTCCGAGTACATCGTCCCCAAGCCGCTGGACATGCGCGTCATGCTGTGGGAATCCGTCGCGGTCGCCAAGACTGCCATGGAGACGGGTGTGGCCCGCAAGACGGTTGACATTGACGAGTACCGCGAGCAGCTGGCCTTCCGCCAGGGCAAGGGAGCGCGCGTGCGCTATTTCTTCATGAACAAGGCCAAGTCGGCCAAGCCGCTGAAGCGGGTCGTCTTTGCCGAGGGCGAGGAAGCCAAGATCATCCGCGCCGCGGTCCAGGTGGAGGACGAAGGCATCGCCGTTCCCATCCTGATCGGCCGCCCGGAGGTCATCCAGGCCAAAGCCGCGGAACTCTCCCTCGACTTGCAATGCAACATCGTAGACCCCCACAACTTCGCCCGGTATGATGAATACCTGAAAGCGTACTATGACCTGCGCGCCCGCAAAGGCATGACCCTGGCCAAGGCGCAGGTCCGCATCCGCGAACCGAACGTGCTCGGACCGCTGATGGTCAAGATGGGCGATGCGGACGCCTCCGTTTCCGGCCTGACCTCCGAATATCCGGATGTCATCCGCCCGGCGCTCCAGATCCATCACCGCCGCCCGGATGACGGGCTGGTGATCGGCGTCTACATTATGATCGTAGGCGATAAAGTTTACCTGTTTACGGATGCCACGGTCAACATTGACCCGACCTCCGAGGACCTGGCCGAGATCGCCTGCCTGGCGGCCGGTTTTGCCAAACAAATCGAGATCGAGCCGCGCGTGGCCTTCCTCTCCTTTTCCAACTTTGGCTCCACCGCCCACCCGTTGGCCGAGAAAGTCCGCCGGGCAGTGGAACTGACCAGGCAGCGCTGCCCCGGCGTGGTCGTGGATGGCGAGATGCAGGCCGATACGGCCGTGGTGCCGGAGATCGTGGACCAACGCTACCCGTTCAGCGCGGTCAAGGACGCCAACGTGCTGGTCTTCCCGTCGCTCGAATCGGCCAACATTGCCTACAAACTGCTGGCGCGTCTCGGCAATGCCCACGCCATCGGTCCGGTGCTGGTGGGCGTTGATGCGCCGGTGCACGTCCTGCAGACCGGCGACGAAGTGGATTCCATCGTCCAGGTGGCTGCCATCGCCGCCATGGACGCCATGAATCGCAAGTAAGACCCCGGCTCTCGGCGGCGTCCTCGCCGCAAAAACCTCCCGCAGGCCTGCCCAGAACGAAGTGAAGGGTCGCAGCCTGCGGGAGGTTAATTTTTCGTGCTACAATTGGCGCATGGACCAACCGCCCCGCCCCATTTCCCCGACCCTGCGCCGGCACAAGCGGCAGGTGCTCTGGCAAATCCTCGTCCCATTTGTATTAATGGCGGGACTGGCCATTGCGGCGGCCCTCCTGGTTGCCCTCGGCGGGGCGGCGCGGACCTCGCTCTGGCGCGACGTTTCCCTGATCTGGCTGCTGGCTCCGGCCTTGGTGCTGGCGCTCATCCTGATCATCGTGCTGGGCATGCTCATCTACGGCCTGCTC
>JBFMCM010000018.1:0-11377 GCA_040754355.1 Chloroflexota bacterium
TGACCGCCGGGATTTGAGCATCTTCCAGATCGGCCTCCGCTTCACTGAAAGGATGTTGACCAATGGCTCTTCTGTTCCCGTTCTGCTCTTTTCCTACCTGTGACTCCAAACTGTCAGGTGGCTAGATGGACTACAACCCAATTCTTTCCCTCACAACCGCAACGCTCGAAATTGGCGCGGCTGTCTGGGCCATCCGAGGTCCCGGACGCAAGCCCATCGTCCGCACTGTGGCGGCCATCCTGTTCTTCCTGGCCGGCTACCAGATCGTCGAGGCTGTCTTGTGCACAGGACTGCTGCCCCTCACCGGTCCGCTCCTGCCGAGGCTGGCGTTCATCGTCGTCGCCTGGCTGCCGCCGACCGGTCTCCTGCTGGTAGCCCGTCTATACCCCACCCAAAGACGGACTCTCCACTGGTACGCCTACGGCATGTACCTATTCTGCGCCGCCCTGGTGCTGGGGATCGCCACCGACAGCCGTTTCGTCTCCGCCACAGTCTGTGAGATCGTCTTCGCCCGCTACACCAACCCCACCGCCCTTTACCAGACCTACGGCCTGTTCTACCAGTCCGGGCTGATGGCCATGCTGCTGCTCTCGGCCTACGGCGTGACCGTCTGCGACGACGGCCGCCAGCGCCTCCTGCTGGGGCAGGTGCTGCTCGGTTCGATCGCCTTCATCTTCCCATCGCTCGTCACCGTGGCTGTCATCCCGGTGGCTGAAAAAGCCCTGCCATCTATCATGTGTCACTTCGCCCTGCTGCTAGCAGCCTTCCTCGTCCGGCTGGCGGCCATCGAGCGGAAGACCTCGCTGGTCCCGGAACTGGGCGACATTCCCATCGAGACATTGCCGACCGGCGCGGCGTAAATCCCTGTTTTGTCATCTGGAGGAGAGGATATGACCGATCACCTGCAAGGAAAAACTGCCCTCATCACCGGGGCATCGAGCGGTCTGGGGGCGGACTTCGCCCGCCAATTGGCCGAACGCGGCTGCGACTTGATCCTGACAGCGCGGCGGGGAGATCGTCTGGATGCATTGCGGGAAGAAATTTCCAAGCAGCACGATGTCCGGATAGAATGTTTGCCCATGGACCTGCTCGAGGCCGACGCCCCGCAAAGGCTGTTCGGTCAACTCAAAGAAGCCGGCCAAACTGTGGACATCCTCATCAATAATGCCGGGCTGGGCGTGTACGGTGAATTCAAAGACACTCCCTGGCAGCGGCTGCACCAGATGCTGGAAGTGGACGTGGTAGCACTCACCCACCTGACGCGCCTGTTCGTACCCGACATGGTGAGGCGCGATAGCGGATACATCCTTTTGATCGGCTCGACCGGTTCTTTCCAGCCTACGCCCACCTATGCCGTCTATGCCGCTGCTAAAAGTTATGTGCTCAGTTTTGGCGAGGCGCTGCATTATGAACTCCGAAAAACCAACGTGAAGTGCACTGTCCTTTGCCCGGGGGTCGCCCGTACGGAATTCCTGGCCGTCGCCAATCAAAAACCGACAGCCTACCAGCGACGGACGGCGATGGAAAGCGCAGAGGTAGTCCGCATCGGGATCAAGGCGCTGCTGAAAGGCCGCTCCTGTGTGGTGGCAGGAAACACCAATGCTCTATTCGCCTGGCTTACACGCCTGTTGCCTCGCCAGACCCTGGCCGCCGCGGCCAATCAGTTCATGCACTGAGAAAGAGATGGAGGAAAGCATGTCCATCGAATCCCTCCTGACCGCTGAAGAAAAAGCCCTGCGCCTCGAAATGCAGGACTTCGTCCGCTGGGTGCCGCGTCAGTTGCTGCTCGACATGGACGCGGACAAGGTACGCTATCCGCGTGGATATTTACAGGAAGGCGCGCGCCGTAATCTGCTCGGCCTGCGGTTCGACAAGAAGTGGGGCGGGCGCGGTCTGCCCTGGACCTCGGAACTGGTCGCCCTCGAAGAAGCCGGGACGCTCGGCACCTCGCTGGCCTGCCTCTACTCGCTGGTTTCCATCGTTGGCGAGGCCATCCATGAATTCGGCTCCAACGAGCAAAAGGAAAAATATCTCAAGCCGGTGCTGCGCGGCGAAATGACCGTTGCCGAGGGCCTGACCGAACCGCGCGGCGGTTCGGACTTCTTCGCCACCACCACCCGCGCCCGACGTGAGGGTGACGTCTTCCTGCTCAACGGCCAGAAACGTTTCGTGGTCGGGGCCGAAGGCGCGGACCTGCTGCTGGTCTACGGTAAAGTTGATGGCATAGATGATCCGAAGAAGGCCATGACCGCCTTCCTGGTGGAACGCGGCGAAGGCGTCAGCGTGGAACACGTCTACGGGCTGATGGGCACGCGCGGCGGAGGGACCGGTCGCCTGGTCTTCCGCGACGCCCCGGTCCCGGTCGGGAACGTCCTCGGCGGTGAGACCGGCATCGGCAACGGGACGCAGGTCTTCCACCGCATGATGGTCCCGGAGCGGATGACCTCCGCCTGCGGCGCGGTCGGGATGGGACGCGCCGCGATCGAGATCGCCGCCCGTTACGCCGACCGGCGCAAGGCCTTCGGGCAGAAAATCCGCCAGTTCGAAGGGGTCAATTTCAAGATCGCCGAAAGCCTAACGCTGCTGGACGCTGCCCGCGCCCTGAATTACGCCGTCTGCCGCGCCGCCGACGCGGGCGAGCAGCCGGACCGCCTGCGGCGGCTGGTCTCGGAGGCCAAGAAATTTTCCACCGAGACGGCCTGGACGGTCGTGAACCACGCCATGCAGATATTGGGCGGCATCGGCTACACGGACATTTTCCCGGTCGAGCGGCTGCTGCGGGATGTGCGCCTGATCACCATCTGGACCGGCACGAACGAGATTATGGACCTGGTCATCCAGCACGAGTTCTACCGCGAGTTCCTGGCGGCGAAATCCACCGCCCGCGATGTGGAGGCGGACGCACGAGGAGTAGAGTACCCGGAGGAGATGGAATACAACGAGTAGGCGGGGAATATCGCATATAATCACCCCCATGTTCGAATTCAGCCTCACCGCCCCCGCCGGCCACGCCCGCGCAGGGATATTCACAACCCCGCACGGCGACCTCGCCACGCCGGTCTTCGCCCCGGTCGGCACACAGGCGGCGGTCAAGACCCTCACCCCGGCACAGGTCGGCGAACTCGGCGCGACGCTCGTCCTCGCTAACACCTACCACCTCTACCTGCGTCCCGGCGACGAACTCGTCCGCGAAATGGGTGGCCTGCACGAGTTTATGCAGTGGCCGGGTCCGCTGCTGACCGACTCGGGCGGCTTCCAAGTCTTCTCGCTGGCCGATACCCGCAAGATTGACGACGACGGCGTGACCTTCAAATCCCACGTGGACGGCTCCACGCACCGCTTCACGCCCGAAAAGTCCATCCAAATCCAGGAGAACCTCGGCGCGGACATCATCATGGCTTTCGACGAATGCTCCGACCCGAACGACCGCGCCTACAGCCAGACGGCCATGGAACGGACGCACCGCTGGGCGGAACGCTGCCTGGCAGCCAAGAGGCGTGATGACCAGGCCTTGTTCGGCATCCTGCAGGGCGGCGTCAACCCGGACCTGCGGACTGCCTCCGCCGAGTTCATCGCCTCCCTGCCCTTTCCCGGCCTGGCCATCGGCGGCCTCTCGGTCGGCGAGACGAAAGCCGAGATGTTTGCCACGCTGGACCTGGTCGCCCCGCTCCTGCCCGAAGACAAGCCGCGCTACCTGATGGGCGTCGGCACTCCCGAAGACCTGATCGAGGGCGTCCGCCGCGGGATTGACATCTTCGACTGCGTTCTGCCCACCCGGCTGGCGCGTCACAACGCCGCGTTTTCTCCCGAGGGACGCCTCAACCTAATGAACGCCGCCTTCGCCCGCGACCAGCGTCCCATTGATGAAACCTGCGACTGCTACACCTGCCGCACGTTCACCCGCGCCTACCTGCGTCACCTCATCGCGGCGAAGGAATCCCTCGCCGGGACGCTGCTATCCATCCACAACTTACGTGCCCTGATACGATTAATGGAAACGATGCACGCCGCCATTAATGATGGATCGTTCGAATCCAAAGTTCCCGGCCTGCTGGCGCAGTGGCGCGGGAATGCAGAAAGAACAAGAGCCTAACACGGTAAATCGCAGTTCTGGAGTCCGGAAGCTTGCTTCCGGGTATGCGGACGGCAAGCCGTCCGACTCCAAAGTAACATCTTTTTCCTTCGTGCGCCTTTGCGCCTCATTGTGTCCTTTGTGTTGAATCATTTTTGTTTGGAAACCACATGACCCTCTTTCACTCCTTCCTCCTCGGCCTCCTCCAGGGCCTGACCGAATTCATCCCGGTCTCGTCCACCGCCCACCTGCTCATCGGGCAGCAATTGCTCGGCCTCCCCGCGGGCGATGCCATGTTCTCGTTCCTGGTCATCGTCCAGTTGGGGACGGTCGTTTCATTGTTCATCTTCTACTGGAAAGATGTCTGGAAAATTATCCGCGCTACGCTTGCCAGCCTCCCCATGCTTTTCAAACGCGTCACAGGAAAACGTGACACCGGAGCACCTGACACAGGAAAACTTGACACTGAAGCACGCCTGGGCTGGTTCATCCTCATCGCCACCCTCCCCGCCCTGCTGGCCGGATACCTGCTCAAGGACGCCGTGGAAGCCTTGTTCAAGTTGCCGTTGATGGAAGCCTCCATCCGCCTCTTCACTGCCGCCCTCCTGCTGACCCTGGCCGAGTGGCTGACGAGCAAATCCCGCGGCCTGGACTCGATGACCTGGCTGGATGCGCTCATCATCGGACTGTTCCAGGTTATCTCCGTATTCCCTGGAGCCTCCCGCTCCGGCACGACCATCTCCGCCGGGATGTTGCGCGGCTTCGACCGGAAATCTGCCGCCCGTTTCGCCTTCCTGATGTCCATCCCGGTCATGCTGGCTGCCGGCGGCTACGAAATGCTGGATGTTATCAAACTCCCCGACCTGACCAGTTTCCTGCTGCCGTTGACTGTCGGCTTTGTGACTGCGGCCATCGTTGGCTGGTTGGCGGTCAAGTGGTTGATCGGCTATCTGAGCAGACATTCCCTCTTCGTCTTCGCCGGGTATTGCGCGATCCTAGGAATTATCCTGCTGCTCATCCAGTTGGCTTGATCTCCACCCGGCATCTTGTCACGCAATATGCGTGCTCTACCCTCAACCATTATGAAGAAATTTTGTTTTTTGCTTTTTGTTTTTTCCCTTTCCGCCTGTGTCTCCGCCACCCCCGCCCCGCAGGCCGCGCCGCTGCGCGTCCAGTACACTTTTACCGCCCAGCCCTGGCTGGCAGACATGTACGACTGCGCTGGCGGGAACGTCGTCAGCGCCGAACTGCGCGCCGCGGAGTATCTCGACCTTTCCAGCGTAGATTTAGCGCTTCGGATTGGCGACGCAAATGTTACCAGCCCGACATATCAGATAGACACAGATGAAATCCTGGTCATCATCAATCCGCAAAATCCGATCAACAGCCTGACCGCTGACGAAGTGCTCGGTTTGTTCACCGGCTCGATCCAAAACTGGCAGGAGGTCAATAGCGACGATGCCCCGGTGCAGGTCTGGGTGTTCGTCGCGGGGGAAGACGTCCAGCAGATTTTCGCGCAGACCGCCCTCGGCGGCGCGCCGGTCACCTCGCTGGCGCGGCTGGCTCCGGGTCCCGAAGAGATGGCGCAGGCCATCGCCGAGGATGTCAACGCAGTCGGCATCCTTACCCAGAGTTGGAAGGCGGAAAACGTCTCCGCTGTTTACACGGTCGCCATCGTCCCGGTTCTGGTGCTGTCGCCGGATGAACCGCAGGGGATATCGAACGATATCATTGCATGTTTGCAAAAGTAGCCCGGAAAGTTATCACCCAAAAGAGGTGGTAGTAATTCCCCGCGATTTCTTATACAATAAGTTCATCAAATAGCGCTGACGGGCGCACCAGATTTCATCATTGCAGACAGCCCGCTCTGGCGGGTTGTTTGCGTTTTCGGCGAAATTCGCCGGGGAGGAACCACCATGAAAAAACACCTGAAAACATGGATGAACATCACCACAGCGGCCGGCTTGATCCTGATCATCGTCGCCTGCGGTCCATTATTTTCAACACCCGAAGCAACTCTAACGCCGGACATTACCCAGCCTGCGGTTGCGACCTTCGAGCCGGTGGCCTACGAGCCCGTTGCGGGTTCCACCGTTGCCTGGGTGGACATGAGTTACGTGGTCTACGTCCCGCCGGGAGATTTCCAGATGGGCCAGGACGAGACCGAACCCAGCGACCATTCACCCGCCCACACCGTCACTCTGGACGGTTTCTGGATCCACCAGACTGAGGTCACCAACCGCATGTATGCCCTGTGTGTTGAACTGGGAATCTGCACTGCGCCCTACCAGGAGACTGGCAAGCCTTACTGGTACGCCAATCCAGTTCATGCCGATGCACCGGTCGTGGGAGTGGATTGGTATCAGGCAGAGACCTACTGCGAATGGATCGAAGGCCGCCTGCCCACCGAAGCCGAGTGGGAGAAGGCCGCCCGGGGGACGGAGGGCGATCCCTTCCCCTGGGGCGACGAAGCCCCGACCTGCAGCCTGCTCAACTACGACGACTGCCTCGAGCCTGCCCATCCAATTGATGTGCGCAGTTACTTCTACGGGGCCAGCCCCTTCGAACTGGCGGATACTGCCGGCAATGCCTCCGAGTGGGTGCTCGATTGGTACGATGAAGAATATTATGCCGTCTCTCCGGCACAGAATCCCACCGGTCCTGCGGATGGCGACTATCGTGTGGTGCGCGGCAGTAACTATGAGAGCGAAACTGAGGCCGTTCCTGTCTATCTACGGTCAGCCGTTGACCCGTTCGAACATCAAGCCGAGATTGGCTTCCGCTGCGTCCTGAGCGGTGAGACGGTCGGCGACCCACCGCCTCAGGTCTGCGAAATACCCGCCTTTTCCTTTACACCTGTAGACACAGGACAACCGCCCGAACCGGACATCCCATCCGTGACAGCAACAGCCTATTGCATCATGGATGATACCGGCCTGCCGCACGGATATGTGAACCTGGTCTTCGATGAACCGGTGGAGGTGGATACATACGACATCACCTCCAGCGCCGGAATGATCATGATTTCCAAGGATATCAACCACCCGGATACGCTGATCCTCTCCGGGCCAGGCATCCCGGTTGGGCAAGTCTTCGAATTGACCATCTGCCCGAAGTTGTCTGCCCCGCCGGCCCAAAATCTGGAACCGCTATGCCCTGCGGGGTATATCCTCGATACCATCACGGGAAAATGCCGGTATCTGGATCTCGATCCCCAAGAGATGTGTGAAGGCTTTCAAAATGCCTCCTGGATTGAAGGGTACGGCTGTGTATGGACGCCCACTCACCCGCTCGATCAACTCTTGTTGATATTTGCCTGCATCTCCAATCCAGGGTTTGAGCTGGTACAAGTCTCGGATTCACCCCTCACCTACGCCTGTCTGCCGGTTGACGGCCCCGAGGACTGCACAGGGGATCCAAACTGTTCATTCAATAACGAATGCCTGCATGGAATGACCTATGAACCCGACCTGGACTGCTGCGCCTTCCCGCCGGAAGTGGACCCGGTCTGCCCGGCCGGATACGGTTACAACGCCAACCTGATGCTGTGCATCCCGAAAGATTTTGGTCCCCAATGCACATCGCTCTATCTTTACATCCCCCCATGTGAACCACCGCAAATCAGCGGCTGCCAAAATCCAAGCCAGTATTCCGACCCGGCTTCTTGTGAAGCCGCCAAATGCCGCTGGGTAGTCGTCGTAGGAGCGCCTTCCTATTGTACATATCCATAAAAAATGGATGAATAGCGCCGATCAACAGATGCAATAAAAACAGGGTTCATCGGTCTTATATCCGCTTATCGGTGAATTCAATTAGGAAACAAAGAAATCAACTAAAAAAGTAGTAGTATTTCTACTTGATTTCTTGTACAATTATTTCATCAGTTTATCGCCGAAGGGCGCAACTTCCCAATCATCGCAGACAGCCCGCCTCGGCGGGCTGTCTTTGTTTTCGGCGAAATTCGCCGGGGAGGAACCACCATGAAAAAGCATCTGGATGCATTGATTTACATCACCGCGGCAGCCGGTCTGATCCTGATCGTTGTCGCCTGCAGCCCGTTATTTACAACGCCTGAAACTGCCCCGACATCTGTCCTGACTGAACCTCCGGTCACAACCCTTGAACCGATCGTCTACGCACCGGAAGCAGGCACGACCGTCGCCTGGGTGGACATGAGTTACGTGGTCTTCGTCCCGCCAGGCGAATTCCAGATGGGGGAAGACGAGACCGAACCCAGCGACTACTCACCTGCTCACTCCGTCTACCTGGATGGCTTCTGGATCCACCAGACGGAAGTTACCAATCGAATGTATGCTTTGTGTGTTGCAGTGGGCATCTGCACTGTGCCCTACCATGAAACTGGCATGCCCTACTGGTACACCAATCCGGCTCACGCCGATGCGCCGGTGGTTGGTGTGGATTGGTACCAGGCCCAGACCTATTGCGAATGGATCGAAGCCCGTCTGCCCACTGAAGCCGAATGGGAAAAGGCTTCCCGCGGCACGGAGGGCGATCCCAATCCATGGGGTGATGAAGATCCAGATTGCAGTCTTCTCAACTTCGCTGGATGTTTCGAGCCGGTCAGCCCGGTGGACGTACGTAGTTACCTCAACGGCGCTAGTCCATTCGAACTGGCCGACACCGCCGGCAATGCCTCCGAGTGGGTATTCGATTGGTATGACGAGGAGTACTACGCCGTCTCCCCCACACAGAATCCGACCGGTCCAGCCGATGGCGACCTGCGCGTGGTGCGCGGCAGCAATTTTGCCAGTGAGGCTGACGCAGTTCCAATATACCTGCGCGCAGCAGTTGATCCCTTGGAACATCAAGCCGAGGTGGGTTTCCGCTGCGTCCTGACCGGAGAAATGGTCGGCAATCCGCCGCCACCTGTTTGCGAAATACCTGCTTACTCTCCCGGTTCTGTTGACACTGGAGAGGTGCTCGAGCCAAATCCTCCCTCCTTTACCGCTTATCCTTATTGCATCCCAGACCAAGCGGGAGCCTCTCACGGATATGTCAATCTGGTCTTTGGTGAGCCTGTGGAGACTGATTCTTACAGTATCGAATCCACTGCTGGTCCAGTCACGGTTGACCAGGATAGCAGCCACCCTGATACGCTGATTCTTTCTGGTCCAGGTATACCAGTCGAACAGTCTTTCGACCTGACCATCTGTCCCCCCTTTGGCGCACCTCCCCCGCCCCCAGAGGAACCGCTTTGTCCGGCTGATTATGTCTTTGATCCAATTACCGGAATGTGCCGCTACATCAATCCAACCCCCGGTGAACCTTGCGACTCCTGGCATGAGATCTGGCTGGCAGGTTATGGATGTGTGAATGTCTTGTACGATCCGATGATTATTGATCCATTCTGGTGTGATGCCGGCTGCGGTTTCCAAGTAGTCAAGATCGCAGAGTCACCCGACACCTATGTATGCCTGCCGGTTGACGGTCCCGAAGATTGTGAAGAAAATCCGGATTGCTCACCTATTAAGAATTGCCTGCCCGGATTGACGTATATCCCCGACGACGATTGTTGCGCCTATGCTCCAGAGGTGGCCCCGGTGTGCCTGGCAGGATATACGTACGATCCTGACCTCATGCTCTGCTTTCCAAAGAAACCGAATTACCAGTGCACAACCATCAGCCTCTACATCCCACCATGTGATGCGCCGCCGGTAAGTACCTGTACGAATCCAAGCCAGTATGGAGACGAGTCTTCCTGCGTAGCCGCAGGCTGCCGCTGGGTAGATCCAGCTGTGACCGCACCATATTGCACCAATCCGTGAGAAAATTATTCCAGCTAAACGCGTTGTAACCCCATCTGTTCCAGCGCTACTCCTGCACGTAAAAGGGTTGCCTCCCTCCAATGGGAGGCAACCATTTGTACCCCAAAAGGCAGGCTATCTGCGCGACCGCACGGGATGGAGAGTGCCGGGAGGCCGGCCAGGTTGAAAGGCGCGGTAAAACGCGTCAACCGGCGGGCGGCCTCGACCGCGCCCGTCCCTTCGACACGGCTCAGGGCAGGCCCTTCGACACGGCTCAGGGCAGGCCCTTCGACACGGCTCAGGGCAGGCCCTTCGACACGGCTCAGGGCAGGCCCTTCGATACGGCTCAGGGCAGGCCCTTCGATACGGCTCAGGGCAAGCCCTTCGATACGGCTCAGGGCAAGCCCTTCGATGGGTGGAGCAGGAATCGGAGTGGTTGGTAAGAGCAATAGATCATATTTTGTAAAGAACATATCGAAGCGGCGGCGACCCTCAGCCTGCGTCCGCCTCGCCAGCGCGTACTCGCTGGAGGTCAGCGCCGCGCCCGCCTCCAGCCGCTGACGGACGTCCGCGCCGAACCAGTCAGGATGCTCGGCCAGCCGCTCGCGATGGAAAGCAGCCGCGTCGGCCTGGGTCATGCGTCCGTTGGCAAGCGCCAGGTCGTACAGCCAGGACAGGTCCACTTTCTCCACCCGCGCGCCTAGATTTCGGAAGGCCTGCCCGGCTTCCTGCACGCCACTCCACACCTGAGGGTCGCAGTCATCTACGTATTCCCCCGCTGCCAGAGCAATTCGCCAACCTTGCACGCCCTCGTCAAGATGGATGTTGTAATCGTCCACAGGCACATCCGCTGAGGCAGGGTCATGCGGATCGTACCCGGCCAGGACCTGGAGCAGGATGGCCGCGTCGCGGACAGTGCGCGTCAGCGTGCCGACATGGTCGAGGTTCCACGAGAGCGGCATCACCCCGCGCAGGCTGACGCGTCCGTAGGTGGGTTTCAGTCCCACAACACCGCACAGCGAGGCCGGGATGCGGACGCTGCCGCCCGTGTCTGTGCCGAGGGCAGCCAGGCACATCCCGGCTGCCACGGACGCCGCCGACCCGGACGAGGAGCCGCCCGTGATGCGGGTCTGGTCGTGAGGATTTTTCACTGCCCCGAAATGCGGGTTGACCCCGGTCACGCCCAGGGCGATCTCATGTGTGTTGGTCTTGCCAAGAACAACCGACCCCGCCAGTTTGATTTTCAGCACCGCTTGGGCGTCTTCTGTTGGGATGTTCTCCGCGAAAAACTTCGAGCCACCCGTCGTGCGTACGCCCGCAGTGTCGAATAAATCCTTCAACAACAGTGGTATACCCAGCAGCGCCAGGTCATTGAGATTGGCGGGACGCAGAGCCAGAATGGCATCCGCTGATAATGCTGCCTGGATGGCCAGTTCCGGCGTGGGGGTGATAACGGCATTGAGTTCCGGGTTGAGGCGCTCGATTTGACGGAGGCAGGCTTCCGTCAGGGATACTGCGGAAAACTCGCCGGCGCGGAGGG
>JBFMCM010000019.1:0-16292 GCA_040754355.1 Chloroflexota bacterium
CACAGGCAAAACTTCATGAATAAGGTCCGCCACTGATGGACCACCTGTCAGCGTTTCGCCGGGATGGATGCGGATCACAAGTTGGACCTTTGGTCGGCTCTCGAAAAACAATACAGTGCGCTCTACCCATTCGGCCATCGTGCGGCTGAAAATCGTCAGACCCAGGGTGGCCGAGTCGCCGAGGACGTTGGTGGGTAACAACACCACTGGGCGTTCGTCCAATTCCAGGGAGGCGCGGATCTTCGTGCCGCCGGCGCGATCGGCCTTTTGCCAGAGGTGTGCAAACTGCGGCCCGATGGACTGTCCCTGACGGCTCGCCAGGAAAGCATCCAACCAAGCGCGTTGTTCATCACTCAATACCCGGTCCTGACATGCGGCCCACAGATCGTCGGTTACATGGTTGATAACCAGGGTGTTTTGTCCGAGCCAAATATGCTGGTCCTGTTCACCAAATTCATAGGTCACGGTCGGAATATCCAGGTAACGCGCCGTTTCATAGACGGCGCCGAATTCCTGGATCATGCCATTCGCAATGATGACCACATCCGGCCGATTTGCCCGGAGAATGGCCAGTGCCTTTCGCGCTGCATCCATGTTCCGATCATGGCGGAAGGTGTAGGTTGGTTCCAAACAAGTCACCTCTTCGCGCTGAAGAATATATTGCGTATCGAAAAGACTCACCTGTTCTACAGCCCTTGCCAAAGCCGCGGGTATTTTGCGCGCCGGTTCTAGGTCCAGGAAGGATAGGGGGGTGAGGAGGGGCTTGGCTTTCTCAAGTATGCTGCAGGCATATTGGTTTTGCCGCTTTGCGTCGAACTGGTCAACCGGTTTTGCGAAGTCGCTGTAGGGCAGATAGCCAAGTGTCACCTCATGTCCCAGGCCGCGCAAGACTAGTCCAATAGCAACGGCGTGCTTGATCCAAAAATGCAAGTAAACGAAGAGGAAGACTTTTTTCCCTGTAGGGGCAGATTGAGCAAAAGACATGGTTTCTGCCAGCATCGCCGGAAGTCGTGTTTTCATGTCCTCTAGGTTGAAACGGTTGAATGCCTTCTTCTCCGGGTTGCGAAGGAGCCAATACAATTCAACCGCGAAGGGGATTTCGCCCAGCAGTTTCTTGACCAACGCTTTTGGTTTCATTGCTTCTCAATCTTCCATTCCAGGCGCGGTCGTAAAATGCCGGGGCGCGTCTCCGACCATTGCATACCCGGCGCGCCGGAGATATCTACATTGAAGTTCAAGGCTTGCTCGTCCATGAAATATCGCCGGACGCGGTAGGAACCTGCATTGACGCCCAGGGTGTAGCGCCCGCCATTGAGGAGGTCAGGCGGGACCATGCAGCGGCTGAGGTAATGGCCAGCCAAGCGCGTTCCATGTTTCTCGAAGCGCACATGGTCGTCGGTGTCGAAGGAGGTCAGCACCTGGTCGCCGCGCATGGAGTTCAGGTAGATCCCCACACGCAGACCGGTAAGCGGTGCGGCTAGTGTATATTCCATCTCGATGGTGAAGGGCTCCACTGAGCGGACCGTTTCTACAATCCTGCCGGCCCGGTCGCGCAATCGCAGGGCAATCGGCCGGAAGGGCGCCGCGCTGGCAGGAATCTCATGTTCATCCCAGAGGCGTTCGCCGGCCTGGCTGGCACCCGCTGAAAGGTAATACTCCACCGCCTGCGAGGCTGGGCCGCGCAGAGCCAGGCGGCCCTTCTCGAGGACAATCGCCTCCTGTGTCAGCCGCAGGATGGCTGACATGTTGTGGCTGACGAACAGCACGGTGCGACCCTGCTGAGCCACATCGCCCATCTTGCCCAGGCATTTCCGCTGGAACTCGGCGTCTCCCACTGCCAGCACCTCGTCCACCACCAGGATCTCGGGTTCGAGATGGGCAGCCACGGCAAAGGCCAGGCGCACATACATGCCCGAGGAGTAGCGTTTGACAGGCGTGTCTATGAAATCTTCCACCTCGGAGAAATCCAGGATTTCGTCGAACTTGCGCGTGATTTCTACCCGCTTCATGCCCAGGATGGCGCCGTTCAGATAGATGTTCTCCCGACCAGTCAATTCGGGATGGAAACCCGTGCCCACTTCCAGCAGGCTGGCGATGCGTCCCTTCACCTTGACCTGACCGCTGCTGGGCGCGGTGACGCGCGACAGAATCTTGAGCATGGTGCTCTTGCCCGCGCCGTTCTTGCCGATGATGCCCAGTACCGTGCCCTGTTCGACGCTGAAACTGACCCCCCGCAGCGCCCAGAGGGTCTCGCCTTCCACATTGCCGTGCGCCTCCTGGCCGATCTTCAGCAAAGGATTGGGCTTGCCGCGCACCTTGGCCCACCAAGCGGCCAGATCGTGCCGCAGCGTGCCGCTGCCGATCTGCCCCAGCCGATAGGCCTTGGAGACGTTTTCCACACTGATGATGGTGTTGCTCATACGGTATCCATAAACGTAGCTTCGACGCGGTTGAAGACGATAACGCCAAGCAGGATGACTACCAGCATGAAGCCGAAACTATAGGCCAGTTGCCAGAAACTAACCGTTCCCGCGCCGAGATAGGCATAGCGGAAAGCCTCCACCACCGGCGACATTGGGTTGAACTGGATCAACTGCTGGTATTGAGCCGGGATGGAAGAGGTGGGGTAGATGACCGGCGTGGCAAACATGAGCAGTTCGACCCCGAACTGGACGAGGAAACGCAGGTCGCGGTACTTGGTGGTCAGGGAAGAAATGAGGATGCCAAATCCCAGCCCCAGCCCGGCCATCATCAAGAGCAGAAGCGGGGTCAGGAGGATCCACCAGTTGGGATGCAGGTCTGCGCCCTGCCAGGCAAAATAAGCCATAAAAAACAGAAACAACACGAACTGGATGGCAAAGGCAATCAGATTGGAGGTGAGAACGGAAAGCGGGACGGCCAGGCGGGGGAAGTAGACCTTTCCAAACAAGTTGGTATTGTGGATAAAAGTCTCGGAGGTCTTGGTGAGACAACTGGCAAAATATGTCCAGATAACAGTACCGGACATATAAAAAAGGAAATCGGGCAAACCGTCGGTGGAAAGTTGGGCGATGTTGCCAAAAATGATCGTATAGATGACGGTCGTCAGCAGCGGCTGGATCAGGTACCAAAGTGGACCCAGGATGGTCTGCTTGTAAACGGCCACGAAGTCGCGCCGCACGAAGAGCAGGATCAGGTCACGCGCCTGCCAGAGTTCGCGCAGTCGCAGGTCGAGCAGATTGCGGCGCGGACCCAGCACCATGTCCCAGTTCTGGGATTCGGTCCGTCCTTTTCGAGCGGCTTTCGTGATCACGCGGAACTCCCTCCCAACCGGTTCTGCCGGTACCAGTCAATCGTCCTCCGCAGGCCCTCCTCGAACGAGACGCGGGCGCGGAAACCGAACAGACTCTCGGCGCGGCTGACGTCCAGGGCGCGGCGCGGCTGGCCGTTGGGCTTGGAGGTGTCCCAGACCAATTTCCCGTCGAAACCGGTCAGCCGGGCGATGAGTTCGGCCAGGGACTTGATGGAAATCTCGTTCCCGGAGCCCAGGTTCACCGGTTCAGGATCGTTATACTGTTCGGAGGCCAGCAGAATGCCCTCGGCAGCGTCCTCCACATACAGGAATTCGCGCGTCGGCGAGCCGTCGCCCCAGACAACCAATTCCTTCCCGCCGCGCTCCTGCGCTTCGAAGCACTTGCGGATGAGCGCAGGGATGACATGCGAGGAGGCCAGGTCGAAGTTGTCACCCGGCCCGTAGAGGTTGACTGGCAGCAAATAAACTGAATTGAAACCATATTGCTGGCGATAGGCCTGCGCCTGGACGAGCAGCATCTTTTTTGCCAGCCCGTAGGGGGCATTCGTTTCTTCGGGATAACCATTCCACAGATCGTCTTCGCGGAACGGCACTGGCGTAATTTTTGGGTAAGCACAAATCGTGCCCAGCGCCACGAACTTGCCCGCGCCGTGCTGCCAGGCTTGGTGCATTAATTCAACACCCATCATCAGGTTGTCGTAGAAAAACTCGGCCGGGTGTTCGAGATTGACACCGATTCCACCGACACGGGCGGCCAGGTGCAAGATAACCAAGTTGGAAGGTTGGAAAGTTGAGAGGTTGGAAAGTTGAGAGGTTGGAAGGTTTGCGGGCTGGAGGTGGGCGGGCCGTTTCCCGATGGGCAGCATGGCATCATCGAGGAGGCGGCGGATGTCATCCCGATCCACCAAGTTGTAATACTCGATGCGCGGCACCAGGATATCGGCCGCGCCGCGTTCGGCCAGCCTCTTCACCAAGACCGAGCCTAGAAAACCTGCCCCGCCGGTGACAATCACGCGCTTATCTCGCCAAAACTCATTCACCATTACCATCTCCATCACTGGACTATAAACCGAGCATTCGTATACTTCTCATCCTGCGGATTGCGGATAATGCCCGTCCGTAGGGCATGGACGACCTCTCGCACACCATCGTCCACGCTCAGCGCAGCGGAAAAACCGAGTTCCCGCTGTATCTTTTCGAACGACACGGCAATGTCGCGCATGTCGCCGCCAAAGGTCAGATCTTTGTAAGTCACCGCAGTCTCTGGCAGGCGTTTGAGCACCAGCCCGACAATCTGGTCTTTGGTGTAATTTCCGTCATCGGTGCCTAAATTGTAGACTTGGCCGCGCACTTTCTCTTCAGGTGTATTCAACCCAAGCATAATGCCGCGCGCCACATCCTGCACGTGGACAAAGGAACGCGAGTAACCGCGCTGGTAGATGATCAACTCGCGCTTGATGTAGGCGTCCAGCACGAACTGGTTGACGATTAAATCGAAACGCGTGCGCGGTGAGATGCCGTACAACGTCGCCAGGCGAAAGATGAGGGGGGCGGGGCCTAACTCGGAGCCGGCCAACAAAAACTCCTCCGCAGCGATCTTCGTCTCGGCATAGAGCGACTGTGGATTGAGCGGCGACGCCTCGGTGACTGGCTTGCCGTCAGATGAAAGGCCGTAGTTACTGTAGGTGGAGGCGAAAATAAGCCTGCCGGACCCTAATCCTGCTGCCTGTTCATGGACACGTTTCACCGCCTCCACGTTGTACCGCCAAGCCGCCTGACGGCCAAGCGCCTGGCAGGCCGGGAAACCAACGATGGCCGCCAGGTGGACGACCGCTTCCGGCCTGGGCCAATCCTTGCGCACGGCCGAGCGCATCGCGCCCGGTTCGGTCACGTCGGCTTTGGCAAAGTGGAAGTCAGGGTTCGACAGGAAGGCCAGCAGGGACTCGCCGCCGTAGAGCAGGCTGTCCACTACTGTGACGAGCCAGCCGGCGCGCAGCAGGCTCGAGGTCAGGAGCGAACCGATGTAGCCCGCTCCGCCGGTCACCAATACGTGCCGCTTGTCAGCCATGGTCGCCTCCCAGGTGCAAAAACACCTTCAAGCCAACTATCTCCAGCACGGGAGCGTCCCCATCCGAGACAATGCCGATGCCCTGTTCGAGACAGGTCAACTTACAAATATCAGCCACATCGCCTTCCCCCAACAAGCGCACCTGCCCAAAGTTGGCTTGGCGGACCTCTTTCAAATATTCCTGGACGCGCTGGCGCGTGCTGCGGTAGAGCCGGAACTGCTGCTCGACGTAATCCATTGTCAGTCGGGCGCGCAGGGCGATGCCTTCGGGTGTGATGATGTAGCGCAGTTTCTTGCGTTCGGCGCGCTTGATCTTGACGTAACCTTTTTCGATCAGGCGCTTGAGGTGCCAGTTGACCGTCCCAACCGCCACATCCAATTGGGTGGCAAGGGAAGCCTGGGTCACATCGGGGTCCTTCTCGATGGATTCGAGCAAGGCCATTTCGCGGGCAGATTCGGAGGAGACGCTCATAAATATCAGACCGAATTCTTCAGCCGTTTCAGGTCGGCTTCGACCATCATTTCGACCAATCCTTGAAAGGTGACTTTGGGCTGCCAGCCCAGTTGCTGGCGCGCCTTGGTCGGGTCCGAGATGAGCAGGTCCACCTCGGAAGGGCGCAGGTAGCGCGGATCCTGCTGGACGTAATCCTCACAGTTAAGGCCGACTGACTTGAAGGCCAGTTCGCAAAACTCGCGCACCGAATGGGTTTCTCCGGTACCGACCACGAAATCCTCCGGCGTCTTCCGCTGGAGCATTTTCCACATGGCCTGTACGTATTCCCCGGCAAAGCCCCAGTCACGGCGGGCTTCCAGGTTGCCGAGCATAAGCTTGTCGGCCAACCCCAACTTAATGCGCGCCACCCCGTCCGAAATTTTGCGCGTGACGAATTCCAATCCGCGGCGTGGACTCTCGTGGTTGAAGAGGATGCCAGAAACAGTATGCAATCCGTAAGATTCCCGGTAGTTGATCGTGATCCAGTGTCCGTAAACCTTGGCCACCCCATACGGGCTGCGCGGGTAGAAAGGCGTGCTTTCGCGTTGAGGAACTTCCACCGCCTTGCCAAACATCTCACTCGAAGAAGCCTGGTAGAAGCGGATCTCCGGATTCACCAAACGAATGGCTTCGAGCAGACGGGTCACGCCCAGAGCAGTCACCTCACCGGTCAGCACCGCCTGGCTCCAGGAGGTGGCCACGAATGACTGCGCCGCCAGGTTATAGACTTCGTCCGGCTTATACTCTTCCAGAATGGCCACCAGCGATGATTGATCGTGCAGGTCGCCCTGGAGCAGGATGAGATCATCCTGGATGTGCTGGATGCGTTCATAGGTCACGGTGCTGGAACGGCGCACCATGCCGACGACTTCGTAGCCTTTCTCGAGCAGGAACTCAGCCAGATACGACCCGTCCTGACCGGTGACGCCGGTGATGAGGGCTGTGGGCATAAGGACTCCTTGTCCAAAATTCAGTTATTGAATTATAAACGCGATTAGGTGGAAGTCAAGCACGCAATTTCTCTTTGCAATCCCACAACCACCCACCGACCAAGATCAAAGATCCAATAACTGTAATGATCACCATTGCTTCAGAGAAAGAGGGACTCTTCAACAACCAACCCGAATAGCGTCCCGCATACCAATATCCGAACACAACTAGGAATACTCCTTCCACCAGCAAAACCCTTCCCAGCC
The DNA here is from genome assembly GCA_040754355.1 of Chloroflexota bacterium. Lineage (GTDB taxonomy): Bacteria > Chloroflexota > Anaerolineae > Anaerolineales > Villigracilaceae > UBA877. The sequence goes on from JBFMCM010000019.1 coordinate 7,050, forward strand.
AGTGGTCACGCGTCTTCCGCGCCCAGAACAGGGCGAACACTGCCAGGACAGCCTGGAACACGAGCAGGATGACCCGGTAGCGCGGATTATCCCACTGGTCGCCGCCAGCGCGGAAGGACGAGAGCAGGATCCACGCCCAGGAGACCAGCCAGAGCCATAGCCAGGGCAGGCGTTCGTGCTTCTCGGTTGTCTTTAAAATGGGGCGCAAACTGTAGAGCAGGAACGGCAGTAGCGCGTACCAGCCCAGCCCGCGCAGGATGCCCAGGGTGCGCATCGGCCAAACCCCCGGCGCGAAGACCGCCGCAGGCAGGAACGGCTGGGCGACACCATATACTGTTACCAGTGGGATATGCAGGGACTCGGGCAGCGCATCGAAGAGCGGCTGGAGGCCGTCCGAAGCGCGCTGGGTCAAATAGGCATCCCAATCAGCAGTATATTTCAGCCATTTGCCCAATGTCTCGATAAACGAAGCCCCCGCGAAGGAACCGCGTGCCAGTCCCTGCCAAAGCAGGAGCGCGGCCACGACGGCCAATCCCACCACTCCAACCCCCCACCCCCAATGCAGCCGGATCTGCTTTTCAGAGAGCCACACCCAGACGGGCAGGATCACAATTACAGCCACCGCAACGCCCGGGGAAAACAGCGACATCCCGATCAGACCTCCGCCCATCCACAGGGCAGATTTCCAGCGGCTTTCCTGCCGGGATGCTATTCCCCAGAAAACCATGGCGATGAATGTGATCAGGAATGGTTCGCGCATCTGCGCACTGCCTTGTAAAATCGATTCGGGATACAAAGCCAGAATCCAGGCTGTCAGGAAGGCCATTTTATCCCCCCAAGCAGCCCGCGCTGCCTTGAACGCCAGACCAACGCCAATGGCAGCCGTCAGCGCAGCCAGCAGGATGACCAGCCAGGAGCGGTGGGTATCCGGGCTGAGGGTACGATAGAGGCTGGCGCTGACAAACAGCAAGCCACCGTACTGGTCGGTGGAATACGACTTATCGAACGCCTGCCAGAGTGGGGCGTCAGAGGCGGCTAATTCCCAGGCTTGGTGATCCCGCTGGTAGGAATCCCGGAAGATGTACCCGGCGTCCTGCATCTCGTTGTCATTACCATATGGCGGCAGGATGAACGAAAAAGCCACACCCAGCCCCAGCCGCAGGAGAAGCGCTAGAAGGAGCACCAGCAGCAGGGTCCGAGAGGAACCGACACTTCGACAAGTGGCGGCCATCGCCAGCAGGCCAAATGTCAGCAGGGTGGAGTAAGCCAGCCAGCCAATCCACCATGTGCCTCCATCCAGGAGGGATAGGATAAGTCCCAGCGCGAGGCTGGAAGGAAGGATCCAAAACAGGTCACGGATTTTTTTCATACGAATCCTTGCAGGACGCATTGGGTACGTTCGAACCAGTTGTATCCTTGGATAACCGACCGAGCACGATGACCGAAAACCTGCCGCCATTTTTCGCAGGACAGCAGCCCAATCTGCCTTCCCATCATTCAGAACCACCATTATACTTACATAAAATATTTTTTGAAGGGAATCATTGGATGCGCTATTTTAATGTAGTATTGAAATTTATCATCTCCCTGTTCGAATCGCCAATAACAGCCGGAATATTATCGTTCTTTGTTTACGCTATTATCGCGGCTCAGCGTGGACCTATTACCGGAGTATCAAGTTCACCATATTTCAACTATTTAGCAGACGCATTCCTGCACGGACAATTATCGTTACGCTTAATCCCATCGAATCAAAGCGATCTGGCTCTCTATAATGGCCAGTACTTCATGTACTGGCCGCCATTTCCTGCCGTCTTTTTTATGCCATTCATTGCCATCTCTGGGATTGGGTTCAGCGATAGGCTCTTTACCCTGGCCCTTGGCGCTTTAAATGTGACGCTGGTGGCATATACACTTCGCGTTGTTGATATAAAAAATTTGATTCCAATTGACAGAGATAAACGAGGCTTACTCACCATTTTTTTTGCTTTCGGTACCGTTCACCTCCTCTTATCCTCCCTCGGAATCGTCTGGTTTACAAGCCAAATCGTCGCCTTTTTTTGCAGCATCTTAATCTTTCTGGCCGCAATACGCCTCAAAGGCCACCTTGCTTTCTTTTTCACCGGCCTGGCGCTGGCCTGTGCAACCCTGACACGCAATCACCTGATTTTTCTCGCAATATGGCCAGCATATTATCTTTATCAAGTTAATAAATCCTCGAACATTAATAAATTAATTTCATATTTTTTCGTAGCGGTTCTACCAATCGTGATCGCGGTTTTTATAAATGGAATGTATAACTATTTACGATTTGGTAATGTTTTGGAATATGGACTTGCGTACCAAGACTTTGATGGTTTCTTCAGGGCGGATTTCCAGAAATATGGACATTTTAATACCCACTATCTATTAACGAATTTCTACTACAACTTCATTTTCTATCCATTCCCGACCTCGGACACAACGTTAATGGGAGGTAGTTTATTTATCCTTAGTCCTCTTTTCCTGGCTGTTTTTTGGGCGTTTAATAACTCGGTATCTCGTAGATCAGCGCTCGTGCTTTGGTTTTCAGTCATTGCCGTTACCATTCCAATTCTCTTGAATATTGGAAGTGGATGGAAAACATTTGGCCCTCGTTATACGTTGGATTTCACGATGCCACTCTTGTTGTTGACGGTTTTGGGCTTTCAGAAGTGGCCAAAATGGTTAATCTGTCTACTTGTTGTTATCTCAATCACTCATTACATCTTGGGAACACTCTTTTTCATCCATGTTACATAACTTGAGGGTATATACAAATCAGGATAAGGTTTCAACAGGCATTTGAAATCCGATTATCTAAATTAGCCAGGTGGACCCAAAAATTGGGAGAAATCATGCGCACCCTATTTAGTGATAACAACAAGTTGCGACCAAGACTAATGACTTTCGCCCGATATCTTCCTGATATGATATTCTTGATTTTGCTAAGCATCTATATGTTCGTGGGCTGGAAAGTTGTCCCTTTTCATGGCGATGAATCCACAATTATCCGGATGAGCCAGGACTATGCTTACCTGGTACAACAACATAACTTCAGAATGGTTATCTACAATGAACAAGGTGAGAATATAAACATCGATGAGCAACATCAACGTATCGCTCTCGGTGCAATCGCTCCACTTACCATAGGGCTTGCTTGGGATTTGGCTGGGATGACACAAAATGATATAAACGGATTTTGGGGTTGGTTCGTAGACAAACCCAATCTGAATACGGAATGGGCTTGGAATTTAGAACAGGGCAATTTCCCCAGCCAAGAATTACTAAGTGTCGCCCGAATACCCTCTACGCTGCTTACAATTATTAGCCTCGGCATAGTTTTTAACATAGCATAGAAATTACTCCGTTCGAGGTTGGCAGCATGGGTCAGCACATTTATTTATGCAACTACTCCTTCCGTACTTGTTAATGGACGCCGTGCAATGCAAGAAGGGGCATTGCTCTTTTTCACAGCATTGATAGTCTATCTTGCCCTATGCATTGTGCAAGAAAAAGAAAACCCTGGCAGCCGAAAATGGAAAATGGCATTAATTTTTATATTTATGGGCATCACAGGAGGCTTGGCATTGGCAAGCAAGCATAGCTCCATTATCATCCTCGGAGCCGCTTATCTTGGATTATTATTCGCCCCATTTTTCTTCAAGAAATCGCCTCTTGAGCAGTTTTACCGCACCTATCTGAAATGGATAGGTTATATATTGGGAGCTGGTTTTTTATCCATTGCCGTATTCATCTGCTTCATGCCTGTATGGTGGACATTTTGGTACATCATTCCAATCTCGTTGTCATTTGCGACGTTATGCTTTGCTTTCGCATCGGTAAATTTGGGTTGGCTGGTTTGGGTCCTCAGAGGAATGGCAATAACAGTCTTGGTTGGAATAGTTCTTTGTGTTCCAGGGGTATTGAAAGGTCTAGGGCAACCGTTCGTAATCATGACCCAAGAGCGGTTAAAACTTCTGAACAATACAACGGGTTCGTTAAATTCATTTGGAGAACGCGTTTCCTTTCTGGCCGATCAATTATTCTTCAAACCAACTCAATATTTCGAGGCTCCGGAATGGAATACATTCGAAGAGATTGGAAACTAAATTCGCAAATACGAGGACGCCCATCTCGACGGGCGGGGCGGCGGAATTGTTTGGGGAATTATCTTAATCGTTTTATTTTTATCAGGAATCAGGGCCATTATCCAAGACCGGCATAAAAGTGAGATCTTATTAATTTCTTTATGGTTTCTTTGCCCCGCGATCATCCTTCTGCTTACAAATGCTCTCCCCTGGCAACGGTACTATATCATTTTACAGGCTCCTTTTAGTGTGCTGACAGGAGCAGGGGTTTTATATCTTAAAGGCATAATCGCCTATCTCAGGAAACGCAGCCCCCTCAAGGCTCACGTATGAACACGCGGAAATACGTATTCGGGGCGCAATCCAATGCCCAAGTTGAACGAGGGGGTTCATTGAATTCTTCGGTATTCACATAAGGCTTCCAATCCAGATAATCCCTCTCCTGGAGCAGGAAAACGTCGGCCTCCTCCCGCCAGCGGTTGGCTGATTCGCTGTTCCAAAACCCAAACCTGGCAAGATCATCCGCATCCCCGGCGTCGGAAAAATTCCAGGCCCCATCGAATTGTGGGGGAAAAATTCTTATTTCGGGTACGTATAACAGCACTGCAACGGCGTTACTTCCATTCCAATAGACCTGGCTTTGAGATGGGATGACGCTCGCCAGATACTGGCCGGCTTGCTCGTAAGATTCGATAACATTTCCAGTGCAATTCCATTCCTGAAAGCCACCTCCTAGAACAGGCGTAGAAGCATATACAATCCCTGCGGAGAGAAAAACTGTCACAAGAATGGCTGCAAATGGATGCGTCACTGATTTCCGCCGCAGATACATCCACAATTCCAAACTAAGAAGAATAAGGAACAATCCTGAAAATGCCAGTATGACCGTCGGAATCAGCAGACGTGAGGTTTCATATTTAATGCCAAATTTATTATACAAAAGCTGCCAAAGCATGGCTTTCCCAGGTAAAAATTTCCAGGTTGTAAAGAAATCCTTCACACGCGGGACCTGGAGGGTGGCCAAATCGTCTCCAAGTACCCCAAAACCGCCGAAACCAATACCCGCTGAAACGACGAGCAAAAATATAGCCACCAGGATTTGCTTCAGAAGGGGTATACGGCGTCCGAGCGATGGTGAGATGCTCACAAAAACAAGAAAGCCCAAGAAATCGAAAAAGGCCAGATATGGATTGAAGGTAAAAGCATTATTATTATTGGCAACTGTGTATCCCAATCCCGCCCAAAGATGGAATCCAAGCAAGACCAGGAATAATGCCATCAAAAAAAAGGATTTGCGAGATTGATTTCGGTTTTTCCAATACGTGCGACCCGGCCACAAAAGCAAAGCCAGCAATCCCCCAGTCAAGGCCACGAAGTGAAAGCGAAATCCTTCAAGAACACTTTGAATTTTGGCAGAGAGTCCCAGGTCATTTACCTGTGTCAGCTGGGAAAGTGGAAGACGCCAAGTATCGAGGAAAGGCGTAAGTCCCGCCGGCAGCCAGGGAGTCCACATTTTCAATATTTCGGGCCAATAGATCGTGTGGATGATAATCAAGGGAAAGAGGCTGGCCGCCGCTGCTGTCATTCCCATTTTCCAGCCGCGCTGCCAGAACAAATAGAGTATCAGAATTACCAATACCGGAACCATGTTCTGGCGTGTCATGACCATGATCCCCGCGAGCAGCCCCCCTGAGGCAACCTGCCAGAGGGGACGATCTTCGCCGAGCGTAAAAAACAACATCCATATCAGGCAACAGGCCACCAGGCTCTGTGACATGGCAACGCTAAAATACCGGATGGTGACAGGATTTAATGCCACCACCCAAACGGACACCACGCCCCACCAGCGCCCGCCAATCCGCTGGGCAACCAGTATCAACCCCAGGATTGTCAACAGGCCGATGAGAATCGAGAAGAAGCGTCCTGTTCGCAAGCCAGGAGCGAACAACTGCTGGATCCAACCATATACCAGATACGAGAGCGGTGCTTTTTGCGTCCAAAAACCATAATCCTGGAAAGGGGTATAAATTCCCTGGACAAACAGGTAACCTTTGTAAAGATACAATCCTTCATCAATAATGGACCGTTGTGTAAACGCATAATAAACCGCCCGACCCACATAAAGCAGAATTCCAACCACGCTTAACACAAGAGGCCCCCATTTCATCAGGGGAGAATTCACGCTTGTCAGTTTTTGCCAGATACTTGATAACACTTGGATAATCTCCTCAAATTTCTGCAACTTAGCAAGAATCAGACGATGACCCCATCCAGGACGTTTTTCGCCCGCTCGACCCAGGAATATCCTTGGACGGTGGCCCGGGCGCGTTGACCGAGGGCCTGGCGCTGTGTTTCGTCGGCCAGCAGCCTGCCGAGGGCGGATGCCCAGGCTGCCGCGTCATCCGGCGGGCAGAAGACAGCCATGCTTTCATCCAGCACTTCATGCAAGACAGGCAGGTCGCTGGTGATGATGGCGCCTCCGGCAGCCATGTACTCGAACATCTTCATCGGGCTGCAGACATCCGCCGTGTCCCCGCCGCTGGAGGTGGCGACCGTCCGGCTGTAAGGCATCAACAGCACATCGCCGGCTGCTTGGTAGAGCGGAATACGTTCGTTGGGGACGAAGCCGGTGAAGGTGACATTGGCCAGGGGCGCGGCGCGCCTTTTCCAGGCTTCCACATCCACCGGGCGGCCGCCCACCCAGACAAAACTGGCTTCAGGGAATTTTTCCGCCAGGGACAGGAACAGGTCCGCGCCGCGGCCCTCGTAGAGGTGGCCAGTGCACAGGACGGTTTGAGCCTCCGGCAAGCCCAGGAGCCGGCGGGCAGACGCCGGGTCCGGGAGCGAGGCGTAGCGCTCGACATCCACACCATCGGGCGAGATGACAGTGTCCTCCTCCGGCAAGTGCAGGCGTTGGCGCAGGGCGTCGGTAATGAGAAGCAGGCGTTTGCGCCCGGGCAGGAGGAGGATAAGTTTCAGCCAGAATGGACCGAAGCGTCCGCTTGGAATGTCATGCAATTCTACCAGAGAAGGTATCCCTGCCAACAGGCCGAGGGCAGCCGGCTGGAGCGGCCAGCAATAGAGCAGGTCGGGGTGCAGCAGGCGGGCGCGGCGGGCGGCTTTCCACGGGAAGAAGCGGCGGTTCCTAACCGGCAGCCATTCGACGGGGAAATATGTTGTCAGGCCGTAGTGAAGTTGAAGATTTAGGGTTGAAGGTTGATAACCGGGAACGAGTAAGGTGACATTGTGCCCCAGTTGAACGAAAGACTGGCAGACTTTCATCACCTGGATGCTGTTGGCGGTATCCGACGGCACCTGGGAGGTGGAGATGCAGACAATTTTCATGGCAAGGCCGTGGAATGACTTTTCACTTCCCGCAGACCGCGCCAGACGATCAGGGTCACCGAAACGGCTAAAAATGCGGACATCAACACTGCCTGCGCCAGGTATCCAAAACGGGGCACGAGCACAAACCCAAGCAGAATTTTGACCACGCCAGCAATTGCCATGACCTTCAACGGGTAGGACGCCTCACCAAACGAAAGCAGGAGATGACGATTCCAATACAGGATGGTTGCCACCCCATACCCGACCAGTAGAACAAGAGCGGCCGGGGTGGACGGTCCAAATTCCAGGCCGTAAATGGTCGAAATGAGCCACTCACCGCCTGCCAGCAGGATAACGCCAATCAAGGCTGTCCATGCCGCGGAGATGACCGTCAGCCGCTTGAGGAGGCCGCGCAGCACGCCCCAGGATTTTTCGGCCACAGCGCGGGCGATTTCGGGATAGGTTGTATTCAGGAAGGGGGCGATAGGAGTCATGACCAGGTTGATGACCGCCTGGGCAGTTTTATATAGACCGGCATCCGCCTGCGATAAGAAGAAGCCCACCCAGAGCACCTCGCTGTCGCGGGCCACCAGGTTGATCGTGCCGCTCAAATTGGTGCTGAAGGCAAAGCGCCAGAATTCACGCGGTTCAGGCAGGAGCGAGAAGGATGCCCGCCACCAGCCTCTCCCCAGCATCTGGCCAGCGCGCCGCAATCCATAAAGAATCAGGCCGGCGCCACCGATGAATTTCCCAAGCATATAGGCAGCCAGCACCAGCCAGATACCCGCTCCTGTAAAGAAAGCATACAGGATGACCGCCGCGGTTCCCAGGGACTGGGCGACATTCAAAACGGCCTGGCCGCGAAAATGACCGCCCACTTGCAGGACGGCAGTAGCAGTTTCCTGACCCCCGCTGGCAATGATGATGATGCCATATACCATGAAGAACGGGGTCGCAGATGGGTCTTTTGCCACGTATGCCGCGCCTAGTGGAGCCAACAACAGCACCAAACCATAAGAAACCAGAGCGGTCAGGAACTCCGTCAGGGCGGCGGCCTTGACCACCACGGCGCCGCGTTCCTTTTCGTTGGAGGCCATGAATTGGCTGAGATACTTGACCACTAGTTCCCCCATCCGGAAGGAAAGCAGGCGATCGATCGAGGAAACGAACGAGATGATAATTCCGATCAAGCCAAAGCCGGCTACTCCCAGCAGGCGCGCCGCAAAGATGCTCTGGACAGCACTCAATCCCATGACCAGGGTATTGCTGCTGAACAAATATCCGGTATTGCGCAGGATCCTGCCAAGCAGGCGGTCCTGCTTCCAAGAGTCGATGGCAGCCCGCAGAGCACTCACAGGGTGGCTACCTCTTTCGCCCAGGCGCGTTCGGCGTTGTACCATTCCACCAGACGTCTCACCCCCTCAACGAGCGGGACCTGGGGCTGCCAGCCCAGTCTTTGACGCGCTTTGGAGACATCCGCCTGGTTTGTCTGCAATTCGCCGGGATTGGGAGGCAGGTGTTTTATCCGGGCCTCTCGTCCGGTCAATTCCTCCAGCATGGCGATCAGATTATTCATGGTGATGATTTCGTGCCCGCCAAGGTTGAAAACTTCATAACCCGGCACCTGGAGGGCGGCAATGGTACCGTGGGCAATATCATCTACATACGTGAAGCCGCGGGATTGTTCGCCGTTGCCATAGAGTTGCACTGGCTCGCCCTCACTGATCCACTTCGTGAAGCGGAACATGCTCATGTCGGGGCGGCCCGCAGGCCCATAAACCGTGAAATAACGCACCACGCTCACATC
>JBFMCM010000020.1:0-3549 GCA_040754355.1 Chloroflexota bacterium
ACGCCCCTTCCAGGCTCTTTTCAAAAGCGACCCGCGCCACGCCCTGGCCAACCAGGTGGACTATCTCCTGGCGCGTGCTGAACAGGAACAAGCGATACGCTCCGGACCCCGCACCGGCCTCCTCGACGGAGGGCTGGAGATGGACTTCCACATTTTCACCCGCCTGTTTCACCACAAAGGCTGGTTGGACGATCGGGAGTTTGACCTGCTCGAACGCCTCTATAACACCTTGCGCAACTTCCTGTCTCCGCCGGAGGTTATTATCCACATGGAAGCCGATCCCGATATCGTCACAGGACGCTTCCGCCGCCGCGGACGTCAACTCGAGATCGCCACTTTGGAAGATATTCGCCTGATTGACGGACTCCTCCATGAGTGGCTGGCGAGGGTCGAACCGGAGCGTCTCATATCCTTCGACGCCTCCGCAGATGACCCAACCTATCAGAGAAACCTGCCGGTTCTGCTCGAGCAAATCTCTGTCCGGCTTGGAGACTTGGAAATATGAGAAAAAAACCTACCTACCTCCTGCCCATCCTGGCGCTGGCGCTCCTGGCTTGCATCATCCCAACCCAACTCTTCGAGAGCACGCCAACACCCACGCCCACCCTGCGCTCCATCACCCCCTCCGGGACTCGGACAGCGGACCCGCCTCCACCCATCTCGACGACAGAGGCACCTTTCACCCACGCCTGGGATGACCGGGAGCCCTTCCGCGCCAATCTTTCGACCCCGGCGCAATCTGCCCTAGCCGGACTGCCCGGCGCGACAGTCTATCACCTGGCATTCAGTTTCGGCGATCCGCCCAACCATGCCCTTGGCCTGGAAGAGGTCCGCTACACGAACACCGAGACCCTCCCGCTGGAGGAAATTGACCTGGCCCTGTTCCCCGAACTGCTCGGCGGAGAGATAACCATCCATACTGTCAGCCTGGACGGGGAGCCTGCCGCGCCCATCTACGAAGGCTGGTTGATGCGCGTCCCGCTCGAGCTGCCGCTCCAGCCGGGCGAATCGGTCATTCTGCGCATCGAGTTCGAGGTGCGGGTGCCCAGCGGCGGCGGGGGGTTTTATTATGGCATTTTCGGTTACAACAGCGGCATCCTGTCCTTCGCCCACGCCTACCCCACCATCCTCGTCTACAACGAAGAGGGCTGGAACAACCAGACTCCCGACCTGGATGGCGACCCGCTCTTCGCAGATGCCAGTTTCTACCTCGTCTCGGTTGGCGCCCCGGCCAGCCTGACGCTGGTCACCGCGGGAGTGGAACTGGAGCGCGTCGAAACGGGGGGCAGGCAAAATGTCCTGATCGCGAACGGGCCGGCGCGCGACTTCTACCTGGCAGCCGCCGAGAGACTCATCAAGCAGAGTCAGGTCACGAATAACGGTGTCACCGTCAACGCATACGCCCCTGCAGGGGAGGAATCCGGCAATCAAAAGGCACTGGCCTACGGCGTCGCCGCCATCGAAACCTATAGCCAGCGTTATGGAGAATATCCTTATTCAGAATTCGACATCGCTCCCATCTTCACATCGGCGGGCGGCGTGGAGTACCCCGGCATGACCTCCATCGCCAGCGACGCATACTACTGGGGTGATTTCCTGGAAATTATCGTCGCCCACGAAGCCGCTCACATGTGGTTCTATAACCTGGTGGGCAACGACACTCTGGACCAGCCCTGGCTGGACGAGTCGCTGGCGCAATTCGCCACCTGGCAGTATTACCTCGACCGCTATGGGCCGGAGGCGGCGGAGGTGTATAAGCAGGCGGATTTACAAAGCACCTGGGACATGGCTGAACACCCGGATACTTCCATCGGCCTGCCGGTCAGTGCCTATCCGGGCTATGAATACGCTTCCATCGTTTATGGAAAGGGAGCCTTCTTCTTCCTGGACCTGCGCGACCGGATGGGTGTGGAGGTGTTCGACCGATTCATGCAGGACTACGTACAGCAATTCTCCTGGGGCATTTCCTCGACCGAGGCGTTTAAAATGCTTGCTGAAGAACATTGTAATTGCGACTTGACGCCGCTATTTGAAGAATGGGTCTATCCATGAGAAATCTCGCCGCTTTCTTGACCCTGGGCCTGCTCATAGTTTCGACAGCCTGCATTCCTCTGGCTACTGTCAGTACGTCCCTGCCAGATACGGAACATGTTGAACCAGCTACACCCTCGAATATCACCTCCCCCGCGCCACTGATTGGCGCGCCGGAAATCGGCGGCTGCCCCATCTTCCCGGCTGACAACTTCTGGAACACGCCGGTGGATTTACTGCCCATCCACCCGCTCTCGGACGCCTGGGTGGAGGGCATCGGGCTCGGCACCGGCTTCCACATGGACTTCGGCTCCGGCGAATGGGACAGCGGTCCGATCGGCATCCCCTACAACCTAGCCGATGTGTCCACATTCTTCTACACATTCGATTTCTACTACCCTGACGAATCCGACCCCGGTCCCTACCCCATCCCGGAGGGTTTCCAGCGCGAGTGGGGTTCCGACCATCACATCCTCGTGGTGGACACGTCCACTTGCACGCTCTACGAAATCTACGACGCCTGGCAGGAGAATGGCCAATGGTTTGGCGGCTCGGGGGCCGTCTGGGACCTGACCTCCAACGCCCTGCGTCCCGCTGGGTGGACCTCCGCGGATGCAGCCGGATTGCCCATCCTGCCCGGCCTGGTACGATACGAAGAAATAACCGCAGGTGTGATCAATCATGCCCTGCGTTTCACTGCCAGTGACACCAATGGCTACATCTGGCCTGCCCGCCACCTGACCTCGGACGAGGCCGCCCCCGAAATCCCGCCCATGGGCGCCCGCTTCCGCCTGAAAGCGGACTTCGACATCCGCCCCTTCCCGCCTGAGTTGCAGGTGATTTTGCGCGCCATGCAAGTTTATGGCATCGTCCTGGCGGATAACGGCGCGGACTGGTACGTTTCCGGCGCGCCCGACGAAGGCTGGGACAACGAGATGCTCCACCTGCTGGACGTGGTCACTGGGAACGATTTCGAGGCTGTGGACACGTCCCTGCTGATGGTGACCCCCGACTCAGGCCAAACCCGATTGCCCTAGAAACCGTAGATAAACACAGATGAACACGGATGATTTTAACGCCCGCTGTCAAGCGTCTGTATCCCATATATCTGCGTTCATCAGTGGCGAAAAAAATATAATCCTCTCTACATAGAGACTCACAAAGGAATTTCATGCCCAGCCTACGCAGCCGTATCATCCAGACCATCATTCGCGATCTCAAAGATGCCCTGCTGACCAATACGCCCATTTCCGAGCGCCGCCGCCAGGCAGAGGAGGTGGCCCGGCGCGGTGTCCGGGCGCCGCGCGGCGTAACGACCCGCCCGATCTCGGCCTCCGGTGTCCCGGCCGAGTGGATCGAACCCGCCGAAGCGGACCCAGCGCGCATGATTCTGTACCTGCACGGCGGCGGATATGTCATCGGCTCGATTGCCACGCATCGCGGGCTGGCCGGTCGCATCGCCCAGGCTGCCAAGTCACGCCTTTTACTGATAGATTACCGCCTCGCCCCGGAGCATCC
>JBFMCM010000021.1:0-2773 GCA_040754355.1 Chloroflexota bacterium
AGGGTGAACATGCCGAAAGCGAATAAACCAATGAAGGCAAAAAAGCGCGAGTACATCGGCTCGATGGACAGGACAGTATGTTTCTTGCCAGTCCGCCCTGAGCTGGCAGGTTGAGCCTGTCGAAACCCTGTCGAAAGGTGCTCGGTGACGGTCGCGCCGTGCGGAGGGAGGCCGGCAATATCGTGGTCGCCCTTCGGCTGGCCGAAGTTGTGATAGCCGATGCTGTAAATAAAGATCATCAGCACGGTCCAGGCGACGAAGAAGAGGGTCACCGCGCCGAGCGGGTCAATCTGCACGCCGATCTGGAGCCAAGACTCACCGGTCGGAAGCCAGTTGATGGCAGACTCGATGATGTGTTTCCCGAACTCTTCCGTGCCCAGAGCCTTGATGAAAACAAACATGCTTCCCAGCCAGGAAAGCCCGGCCGCGCCGACGGCGAGTCCGTGGCTGAGGGCCTTGTTCTTGTTAGTGAAGAGGATGATTGCAAAAAAAGCCAGCAGGGGTGGAAGAGGAAGGAGCCAGATAATCCAGGTCATGAAGCCTCCGAAGTACAAAAACAAAAAACGAAAAACAAAACGGTCTTTTTGCTTTTTGTTTTTTGCATTTTGCCTACCATTTCATCAAATCCACTTCATCGGCCACCACCGTCTTGCGGCGGCGGTAGACCGAGATGATCAGCGCCAGACCAACGGCCACTTCCGCGGCGGCGACAGCCAGAACGATAACAGCAAACGCCTGACCAGCCATTTGCGCCGGGTCACGATAGCGCCAGAAGGCCGCCAGGTTGATATTGACTGCGTTCAGCATCAGTTCCACTCCGAGTAGGATGGCGATGGCATTCTTGCGGGAGAGCACGCCGTACAAGCCGATGCAGAACAGCGCCGCGGCCAGGATCAGGTACCAGGAAAGCGGGATTGTCATGATGACCTCCCCGGAAAAGAATCGAAACACGAAGGGAACAAAGAGAACAAAGGTTCACAAAGGTTTCTAATAAGCACTTTGTGTTCCTTGGAGTCCTTTGTGCCCTTTGTGTTGAAAAAACCTTGCCCAACGGTCAAGAATATCACTGGAAGACTCCTAAGATTTCTTGCCCACACCTGCAATATAAACCGCGCCGACCAGCGCCGCCAGCAGGAGAACGGACGCCACCTCGAATGGCAGCACGTAGGCGTCCGGGGACACGAGGGCTGTTCCCAGCGCCCGGACGGTATCCAGCCCCTCGGGCAGCGCGACCGGCATCCGGTCCGCGGCCGGGGCGCCGAGGATGAGGAAGGTCAACCCGCCCAGGACGAGCAGTCCGAGCAGGGCGGCGATCCACCAGTTGGGGCGCGTCTGCGGACCCTGGTCGCGCATTTCGCGGCGGGTCAGCATGACGGCGAAGATGAACAGGATGGCGATGGCGCCGATGTAAACCACCACCTGGACCACTGCCAGGAAACTGGCCTGCAGCAGGGCGTACAGCACGGCCACGCCGAAGAGCGTCACCACCAGCCACAGCGCGGCGTGGAGCAGTTTGCGGACCGTCGCCACCATCAGCCCTGAGACCAGGACGAGCGCGCCGGTGAGAAGAAAGAGGATTTGTTCAGCAGTCATGGAGCCTGCTCCTCCCTCACCCCTGCCCCTCTCCCCTCGGGAGCCCCAAAGGGGTGCTCTGCGTAGGGGATTGGGGTGAGGGGATGAATTTTTCCGCCTTGCGTTGTTTGCGCCCGTAGAGGCGCAGGATTTCGATCGTGCCCGTGGCAATGACCAGGTTGGCGGCGAACATGCCCAGGGCATACTGCCAGGTCGGTAAATCAGTGAAAACTTTGTGCAGGACGGCCGTGACAACCAGAAGGACCAGGGAGAGCGGAACTAAAAACTTCCAGTTGAAAGCCAGCATGTGGTCAATGCGGACGCGCGGCATCGAGTACTTGACCCACATGATGGCCCAGTAACCGAACATGGCCTTGGCGATGAAAACGGCCGCCTCGATGAAGGGATTGGTCAGCCAGGCGAACCCCGGCACATTCTCCAGGCCGAAGAAACCGCCGTAGCCGCCGAAGAACAGCACGGCGATGAAACCGCCGAAGGTGAAGGCGTGCAGCAGTTCGCTGGCGTAGAACCAGCCGAATTTCATGCCCGAGTATTCCACGTTGAAACCCGCCGTGAGTTCGGACTCGGCCTCGATCAGGTCGAAGGGAGAGCGTCCGAGTTCGGCAATCGCGCTGATGAAGAAAATGAGGAACCCGAGCGGCGAGAGGATGGCGAACCACATCCCGCTCTGCGCCTGAGTGATGCCCTGTACGCTCATCGTGTCGGCCAGGATGGTCGGGATGAGCAGGACGATGACCATCGGGATCTCGTAGGAGACCATGTTGGCCACCATGCGGAAGGCGCCCAGCAGGGCATACTTGTTGTTGGAGGCCCACCCGCCCATGATGATCGCCAGCGTACCCAGCGCGCCGGCCGCCACCAAATAAAGCACCGCCACGTTCATGTCCACGCCGAAGATTTTCGAGGAGAGCGGCAGAATGGCCCACAAGGCAATCACGGACGTGGCCGCCAGGACGGGAGCGATGTTGTAGATGACCTTGTCCGCACCGGCCGGGGTAGTGTCTTCTTTGATTACCAGTTTGATGATGTCGGCGAAGGGCTGCATCAGGCCGAACGGTCCGACGCGGTTCGGGCCGACCCGGTCCTGGAAGCGCGCCACCACCTTGCGTTCCACCCACACCAGGCCGATGTCCAATACCATGGCAAAGACGATCAGCACGGTGATGCCCACCACATAGAC
>JBFMCM010000022.1:0-3897 GCA_040754355.1 Chloroflexota bacterium
CTTCATTGTATTTTCGCAAGATGACCGTCACCCAGCCGATGCCCAGGGCTGCCAGCAGGAAGGGAATGGCCAGCCCGGCGGAGTAAGCCGTGCCGAGCAGGGTGCCTTGTAAAACGTCGCCGGTGTTAATGGCAAAGGTCATGATGGCGCCCAGGATAGGCCCCACACAAGGCGACCAGCCAGCCGAAAAAAAGATGCCCATCAGGAAGGAGGACAGGTAGCCCAGGCTGTTATCCGCCTGCTTGTGCACCCGGATATCGTACTCCAAAAACGGGATGCGAAAGACGCCGATCATGTGCAAGCCAAAGATGATGACGATCAGGCCGCCAATCCTTGCCAGCCAGAGGCGAAAGTCGAACAGCACAACCCCCAGCGCAGCCGCGATCACATTGAACAAGATGAAAACAACGCTGAACCCCAGCACGAAGACCAGGCCGTGCGTGAAAGTCAGCCAGCGATTTTTACCGCCGGCTTCCCCACCAGCGGCGCGTCCACCCAGGTAACTGACATAGGCGGGCACCAGGGAGAGTACACACGGGGAAAGAAAAGACGCCAGTCCTGCCAGGAATGCCAAACCAATGCTAACATTAAACGCATCCATCTATATCATCCTTTATTACAGAGAGTCTTCTACAAATACATGCGTACTGCCAACGCGCCAGTCGCTCCAGGAAATGTCGCCCGGCTCGAGGGCTACAGAGGGGAGCGTCCAGCGGAAGACCCATTTGGCATCCTCCGGGCGGCAGTTGACACAACCGTGTGAACGCGGCATGCCGAAATCATTGTGGGAGGTGGTGCCATGGATGGCGACCCCCGTCCCGACGAAGAGGGTCGTCCAGGGGATGGCAGGCAGTTCATACGAAGCCACCGTATTGGCCGCCATGCGCGTGGAAACCATCTTGCGCCATATCGGGTGTTCGCCGTAGGGTGTGGACCCCGCCTCCGCGCCGGTGGAAACGCGGCAATAGTAGACTTCCCTGTCGTCCTCGAAACAGGAAAGCGTTTGGTAATTAAGGTTAACTACAATTCTTTTGGTATTCGGGTCTACCTCCGGGCTGAGAGGAGCGATGTCTTCCTCGGTCAGCGGACGGAAGGCCGCGCCATCGGCCCAGAACAGGTCGCCCGGGTTGCCGTAACGCTCATTGACGCGGTAGAGAACTGTCCCGGAATCGCCGCTCTTGATTTCATCAATCCAACTCACCTGCTGATAATACAAGCGCGGCTGGA
Source organism: Chloroflexota bacterium (assembly GCA_040754355.1). Classification (GTDB taxonomy): domain Bacteria; phylum Chloroflexota; class Anaerolineae; order Anaerolineales; family Villigracilaceae; genus UBA877. Next base: position 1,228 of record JBFMCM010000022.1, read on the forward strand.
GGCCGTAATAGGCCAGGTCGTACAGCCAGCCCTGGCGGGTGGGCTCGGCATCGTAGTAATTATAAAGGTCCACATACGGAACGGTCACCTCCGCCCAGAAGCCCGCCTGTCCCTGCGGGATGGCCGTCAGCGGGGTGTTGGGAATGTTGCGGCAGGGCTGGATGTAACGCGCCCGCAAATATCCTTCGGGCGTCTCCACCCAGCGCTGGTTGGGAACGTCATAGGATATGTTCTCGGCAGTGACTTCTTTGATCCAGGGGAATACTTCGTCCCGGTAAACATCGCGAACGGTCGCGCTGTTCACGTCTGGCCGCGCTTTCATCTCGATTTTTCCCCCTGAAGGATTGGTATCAGCGGAACAATTACGGCCGATGATTTCTGACTGGGGAAAATCAGGTAAGGTATATGCCCGAGGAATTGACAAGAGGCTTCGGGCGTTACCCTGAACAGGCAGAAGGGTCCGGTGAGGCAGCGCCAGCGCGCCCAGGCCGAGGCCGGCCAGTTTGAGAAAATCACGCCTCGAAAGGGGTCGTCCGGAGGAGGTCATGGGTCAAGGATACCCGTAAACGGGAGAGAAGTCAACGCACTACTTAACGGGGCATTAAACGTTCCGCCGCCTGTGTCCAGGCGGCGGATGGTTGGGCCAAATCGGTTTACTCGCTCACATCCCCGACAACGATGGTCTGGGTAGTGAAACCGGTCGTATCAACAGCCGGATCGAGATAAATATAGACTTCGTACGCGCCTCCCGTGCCGGGAGCAATCACATCGGTGTCCGGGTAGACATAATCATAGCCCATGGCCACCAGCGCGCCGGATGGATCCAAGACAACGACCACAACGGTAACACCGTTCAGATTCTGGTCGGTGGTATTGGTAACATTGCCCGTGACTGTCCAGGTACCGCCTGATTTCTGAATGGTTTCGCCCGTGGGGGTCAGGGCGACGCTGGAATAGAACGGCGGGTAGGTGCTCCAGGGGTCGAACTGGGCGGTGTATGTCGCCACCAGAGCGGCCTGGTCGGGGTTGTAGTTGACGCTCCCAAAGTAAGAGATATCGAATGGGATTGCATCACCCGGCTGGACCGTGAGGGGCAGGAAGGCATAGGAGGCGTCCAGCACCGTGCCATCTTCGGCGTACAGGCCGCCCACAAGCGTGGTAGTGAGGGGAGTATCGGTGTAGTTCTCGACGGTGCCGACGAGATGGGCTGCTCCAAATTCATCGAAATAGGAGTTGGTCACGTTCACACCGAGATCATAGTCAGTCATATCGGTGACGATGTCGGCGTCCCACCACAGGGACCACTGGGTGGCTTCGATTTGAGGAACCGGGAAGGAGACCGAGAATGGCGTGTGATCGCTGCCGTCCTCAGTGCCCGCCGGTGCCAGGATAGCGGTGTAGGTGCCAGTCCAGTCGGTCGAAAGCACGGTGTTGGCGTCATCCAGCACGCCGCCGGCCAGACCCCAGATGTGCACCCACTGGTCGCTCAAGTTGACCAGTTCGCCGGTAAGAATGAAATCGCCGTACGTATCCTCGATGATCTGGACGTTCTGGGACTGCAACTGGCCTCGATTGACCTCGCCGACATCATAACTCGATACTGCCACGCTATAGTTCGCCGGCATGCCAGCCGCGGCATCGAACCAGAACGAGAAGGGGGTGGATTCGCCTGGGGCGATCGTCCACAGGATGGGGTAGAAGGGCAGGCTGTCGGTGACATTGCCAGTATCGTCCCGGAGCAGGGAAGCGCCTGCGGCGTCGGTAAGTTGAATACTAAGTTCGATGTTCGAGACCGGCGTATCGGCATTGTTCATTACTTCGCCGACGACATAAAATCCGCCGTATTGGTCGGTGAAACTGCTGGTGGATAAAATTTCCAGCGCACCAACTGGAGGCGCGGTAACCGGTGGGTTGGTCACCGGGGGCTCGGTGGCCCCGCCTGACAAGAAGTTGCACGTGAAGGCCATGATCGAAAGAATGACCACGGCTGAGGCGGCGACCAGGAAGACTTTGTTCTTCATCTCTTCTTCTCCTTATTTATATTTTTACCTATTCTATCCGATTGTAAAGAAAGTGACCATCCCTTTTAAGCACTCCTTCCCAACTTTGTGACCCTCGGCCGATTCGCAATACGAGACCTGCGCGCCAGCCTTCTCCAGGAGGACGCCGGCCTGCCGGGCGCGGGCGATTGGGATCAACTCGTCCGAGCGTCCGTGGGCGATAAAAATCCGCTTCCCCTCCAGCGCCTCGAGCCGGACCTCGGAACCGGTCGGCAAGAACCCGGAGAGGGCCGCCACCCGCCCCACGCGCCGCGGGAACAACAGGGCCAGGGTATAGGCCAGCGCCGCGCCCTGACTGAACCCGGCTACATCGAAGTTGGACACATCCACGCTGGAAACCGCCGACCAGTCGTCCAGAAAGCCAACCACCGCTTCTGCGGCAGGAAGCAGGCTCTCGACGGAGGGCAAGCCCCACGTTCCAGGGATCGTCTCCCGCCAGGTGTAGCCGCCCTCTGGCGCGGCATACAGACCGCGCGGCAGGAGAACCGCGTACTGCCCGGGCATACTTCTGGCAAACAGGCCCATCGAATTTTCGTCACCCGTCCAGCCGTGTAGCATCAGCAGCAGGCTCGCCGGGTTGGCCGCCGCTGGGCGGAGGCGGTAGGTCCAG
>JBFMCM010000023.1:0-6651 GCA_040754355.1 Chloroflexota bacterium
GAAACTCTCCAGTTCGGCGACGGCTTGGGCAGACTGGCTGAGGCGCAGGTTCAGGTTAATCAGGTTCTTGCGGACGGGCATGTCATCCGGCTGGATGGTGCGGATTTGTTCATAGATGCGTAATGCTTGGCGCCAGTCGAGGCGCTGCATGTCAATATCGCCCATGCGCTGGAGCAGTTTGACGCTCCAGGTTCGGTTGGCACCCCCCTGCTGCGCCAGGCGCAGCGCGGTGGTGTAGGTTTTACGCGCCATTTCGAGTTCTGCCAGGCGGTAGTAGATGTCGGCCAGTTCGAAGTATTCCCCGATCGCTTCGTCCACTGCGCCGCGCGAAGAGAGTTGTTCTATGAGGCGAGTCCGCGCCGCCAGGTCCATCGGCGCGGCTTGCACGATGCGGCGCAGAAGGGCGACAGACTGGGCGGCCTCGCCGCGGGCGCTGTAGGATTGGGCCACGACAGTATATTTGGTGATTGCGTCCTGGGTTCTGCCCTCTTGCATGAGCAGGTCACCGATCAGGGAGTGAAGCGGCAGATAGGTTGGGGCATATTTGAGTGATTCGAAGGCCTCGTCCATGGCGGTACGCAAAGTGCCTGCTTTCGCCAGGCTGCGGACGCGCCCGATGGCGTCAATGACCTGGCTGCTTTGCGCCTGTGTCAGGATTTCAGCCAGCGGCAGGGGCGGCATGCCTTCCCCTGTTTTTGGCAGTTGTTCACGAGCCTGTATAACGTGCGAACGCCAGTTGGGCTGCATGAGCAAGTGCTCGATGTTGTCGCACAACCGCTCCTGTTCGGCCGGATCTGTGACCTGTTTCTGCGCCTCGACGATCGGTTCGTACAACTGGCGCAATTCGGCTGCCTGGTCGGACGGGACGACAAGCGAATCGGCCATTTTCAGGGCTTCCATGTATTCAGCCAGGGCATCCGGCAGGCGACTCATCTGGCGCTGGAGTTGTCCCATCAGCAGACGCGCGCCGAGGGTATAGGTTTCATGCTTGACAGCGATCTGGAGGTGACGCAGTGCACTCTCCAGACGTTCTGATTTCGAGCGCAGGAAGCCAAGGTAAAAGTAAGCCGCCGGGTCTTTGAAACCGGCTTCGATGGCTCGTTCGACCTCCTCGATTGCCTGGGGCTCCTGATCTTTGGTTTGGGCATCTATGGCCGCGCTGATGTGGAGCATGATGCGGGCACGTTCGCTTTTCTTGATATCCAGTTGACCGGTGCCGCGCACGATCGCTTGCATACTGCCGCGCCGGGTGGAAGGAGCCTCCCCCACCTCTTCGGAGAGGTCGAAGAGCACCTCTGCCAGCCGCGTGAGGGCTTTTTTGCGCGCCTCGCCAATCGGGTCCGGCCCCGCTTCGTCCGGCTTGGGACCGTTGAGCTGCTTTACCTGCGCCATGCGCAGGGGGCCGGTGCCGCCCTGGGTGCGCAACGGCTTTGGCAGCGGCTGCCCGCTCTTGAGCATGTTCTGGGCCTGGCGGGCCTCCGGGCTGTTGGGATTCAGGCGCAGGGCGCGCCCGATCATTTCTGCCGATTTGCTGGCGTTGCCGGAATTCTGGAGCAGACTGGCGATGGCCAGGTACTCGTGGATGGCCTGCTGGGCGTGTCCAAGCCGTTCATGGACCATTGCCAGGTACGTGCGCGCCGGCATGTTTTCCGTATCCAGTTGTGTGACGCGCACCCAGTTCTCGATGGCCTTCTCGGCCTCCTGCCGCTTGACGTAGAGTTCGGCGGCTTTCAGGAAGGATTCGATGGCCTCCTGTATGTTCCCGGTACGTTCGGAAAGATGGGCGACCTTTTCCAGCGGGACAGGGTCATCCGGTGAACTCTTGATGGCCTTTTGGTAGGCCTCCAGGCTTTCGTCATATTGTTGCAACTCGAACAACGCCAACCCCAGGCTGGAGAGCGCCTTGGGGTCGTCGGGGAATTCCTCGAGCGCTTGCTGGTAGGCCTGTGCGGCCTTGTCCCATTGCCGGTCCCAGGCGGCGGAATGCCCCGTGCTCATCGCTTTGTTGAAAATGTCTTCACGTCCTGCCATCTGGTTCCTCGCGGCACAGTGCATCGAATATTATGTATGCCATGTGCCAAACTTTGTACTGTCTTCTTTGGTGCCACTTAACCTGCAACCTGCAACTCGTCCCAGTTATCGCCCCACCTCGCTTCGGTGGTCAGCGGGATGGACAGCGGATAGGCATTCTCCATAACCTGCCTGGCGACGCGGATGGTGGCCTGTAATTCGTCCTTCGGGCATTCCAGCACCAATTCGTCGTGGACTTGCAGGAGCATCCGGCTTTGCAGCCCGGCTTTCACCAGGGCGGGCGGGATGCGAATCATGGCGATTTTCATTATATCAGCAGCCGTGCCCTGGATGGGGGCATTGATGGCCTCGCGTTCCTCACGATTCTTGAGGACTTGGTTGGCGGCAGACTTGAGCAGCGGGAAGTAGCGGCGGCGGCCCAGCAGGGTTTCCACATAGCCCTGTTCTTTGGCCTTCCGGCGGATGCCATCCAGGTATTTTTTGACGCCGGGGAACTGGAGGAAATAGGCTTTGACGAACTCTTCGGATTCGGCCAGGGTCAGGTCCGTGGTGCGTGTCAGGCCGAAGGCCGACATGCCGTAGATGAGGCCGAAGTTGATGGCTTTGGCGTGGCGGCGCATTTCCTTTGTTACCCTGTCGAGTTGGACGCCGTAAATGGCGGCGGCAGTGGCGGCGTGAATATCCTGCCCGGCCCGGAATGCGGACAACATGGCCTCGTCATCGGCCATGTGTGCCACGATGCGCAATTCGATCTGGGAGTAGTCCACCGAGAGCAGGACATTACCCTTCCCGGCCACGAAGCCGCGCCGCACGCGGCGGCCCAGTTCGGTGCGGGTGGGGATGTTTTGCAGGTTCGGGTCGGTGGACGACAGCCTCCCGGTCACCGCGCCGGTCTGGCTGTAGGAAGTGTGCACGCGCCCGGTCTCGGGGTGGATCTGGACCGGCAGCGCGTCCACGTAGGTGGATTTGAGTTTGGAGAGTTCGCGGTATTCCAGCACCATGTCCACCACCGGGTGCTGTCCGCTCATTTCTTCCAGGACGCCCGCAGCCGTGGAATAGTGGCCGGAGGCGGTCTTCTTGCCCCGGTCGGGCGGGGTCAGGCGCAAGGCCCCGAAGAGAACGTCCGAGAGTTGCTGGGTGGAGTTGAGGTTGAAGGTCTTGCCGACCGCGGCGTAGATGTCCTTTTCGATGGCAGACATGCGCTCGGTAAGTTGGACGGAAAAAGCCGCGAAGAACTTTTTGTCCAGCGCGATGCCGGCCATTTCCATGTCGGCCAGCACCGGGATGAGCGGTATTTCGATCTCGCTGAAAAGTTTATGCAAATTGGGGAAGCGGCGCAGTTCCTGCTCCAGCACCGGCTGGAGGCGAACCACCGCCTCGGCGTCAGCGGCGGCATAGGCGGCTGCGGTGGGGATGGCCACTTCAGCCATCGAAATTTGCTTCTTGCCGCTTCCGATCAGGTCTTCGATGTGGGTCATTTCCAGTCCCAGGCGGGTGGCGGCCAAGGTCTTCAACCCCAGGTTGCGCGAGTTCGGATCGAGCACCCATTCGGCCAGCATGGTGTCGAAGCCGAGCGGAGAGGCGCGCAGGCCGCAGCGCGCCAGCATGATGAAATCGTATTTCAGGTGATGGCCGATTTTCGGGAGGCGCGCCTCGGTGAATGGGCCGCGCAGGGCGGAGAGCACCTGTTCGAGCGGCAGTTGCCGCCCGGCCCGGTGCCCGACCGGGATGTACCAGCCTTCGCCGGCTTTGACCGCCAGCGAAATGCCCACCAGGGCGGCGGTCATCTCATCGGTGGAGGTGGTCTCGGTGTCGAACGAAATGACGGGGGCGGCGTTGAGCGCTTCGACCAGCGACTCGAGCGCGACGGGCGTATCCACGACATTGGTTTGCAGGTCTGATCGAGGGCGGGGCATTTCGACCTCCTCGGAACGGGACCCGGTATCTGCTGACTTGGATTCCGTGCGGGCTGCGCGGACCTGGAGCGGGGTTCCCCCAAAGAGGCTCAGTTGCTGCGTCTCGGCAGACGGGGCGCCGGTCAGTTTGTGCAGTTTGTCCACCAGCGAACGGAACTCCAGTTCGCGGAACAAGGCCTCCACCTTGACCGGGTCGTAGGCGTCGGGTTTGGCCTGCTCGAGGTCCAGCGCGACCGGCAGATCGGTCCGGATGGCGGCGAGTTTCTGGCTCATATAGGCCGAGTCTTTCCCGGCCTCCAGTTTCGTCCGCCAGCGCGGTTCCACCTCGTCGAGATGGGCGTAGATGTTGTCGAGGGTAGTGAACTTGGCGAGCAACGCCTCAGCGGTCTTTTCACCCACACCGGGGACGCCGGGGATGTTATCGGATTTGTCGCCCACGATGGCCTTGTAATCCACCACCTGCTCCGGGCGGACGTGAAGTTTACCGAGCACGTCGTCGGGGGTGATGTAATTCTGGTCGTCGCCCGCCAGGTAGACGATGGTGCGCTCGTCCACGAGTTGGAGGAGGTCGCGGTCGCCGGTGATGATCTTGACGCCCAGTCCCTGCTTTGCGGCCCAGCGGGCGGTGGAGCCGAGCACGTCGTCGGCCTCGAAGCCTTCCATCTCGAGGCGCGGGATGTTGAAGGCATCCACCATCTGGCGGATGCGTTCGATCTGGGCGCGCAGGTCATCGGGCATCTTGGCGCGCGTGGCCTTGTATTCGGGGAAGATTTCGTCGCGGAAGGTTTTGCCGGTGTCGAAAGCCACGGCCAGGTAATCGGGCTTTTCCTGTTCGTAGAGTCGCAGGAGTTCGCGGGCGAAACCGTAGGTGCCGGCCGTGGGTTCGCCAGTGGAGGTCTGCCAGCGCGTGGGCGCGCCGGAATAACCGGTCAGGGCGAAATACATGCGATAGGCCAGGGCGTGGCCGTCAATTAGATAAAGTGTGGGGGGCATGGGGTGAATTATAACGAATGACACGGCAATTCGTGTCATTCGTTTTTTTTCTAGCGCTGGTTTCGCTGGGAGATGCCCTGCCGTTGGCGTGTTTGGGCGATGAAGTCCTTGATCAATTGAGTGGGCGGCGGCTGGGAACCGCCCATGATGAGATAGCCAGGCGCCCAGAAGTCGCCGGAAGGATTCTCTTTCCGATAGCGCTGGAAGTCGGTGAAGATTCTTTCGGAAGTGTGATGACGCAAGATACGCATCAAGTTGCCTGGGGAGGTGGATGGCGGGACGTTCACAATCCACTGCAAATAATCCGGGCGGATGGAGATGTATTCCAGCCGCCAGCCAAAGGCGATGCAAATTTCCGATACCCAGATGCCTAAAGCGCCGGAAAGATCGCCAGTAAGATAATGGTGGGGAAAACGCGGCACCAGCAGGCAGGCGTAGTCCAGGTTGTAGACGGCGGCCGAGACCGGCTCGAGGACGATCCTGCGCCCTGACTCGGTGGTCGGCTTTGCGCCTACTTCGTCTGGCTCGGCCTCGGTGGACGTTGAAGCGGCTTTTTTCGTTGCTTTCGACTTGACGGTAACGGCCAGTTCATCCTCTGTTTGCAGGGAAAGATGCGGGCGCGTCTCGGCCTGTTCCGTGTTATTGAGGACCAGGTCGCGCGGCATGGCCGGGGAGGATTCGCGGCTGAAATACGGTGAAATCTCGACCAGCCCGATTTCCTGGCCTCCGGCGTCCGCATCGGGGTCTTCGACGGTGGAGGGCATGGGGGCGCCGTCCGGCCCGGTTGCTCCAACGGCAGAGTCCAGGTCGATGGATGGATTGGGGGGTGGAACGTCGGACAGAATGTTCGCCAGGGAGGCGAGTTGAATCTCATCTTCCTCAAAATTCCCGTCATTTTTTACTTCGGCCGGTGAAGCCGAGAGAGAATGTACAAGTTGACTGGCCTGGGTGCGGATGGTGCTGAAGGGGGTCTCGGCGTCGAAGACGAGCGCCAGCACCATGCCGGCGGCCAGGCGCGTGGCGTACAACATGTGTTCGGCATCGGTGGAGGCCAAACGCACGAAGCGCACCAGGTCATTTTCTTCCTTCTGATCCCAGTAACGTGAGACAGTGTCGGCCAGTTCGCGCGCCGCAGACTGCGGCAACTGCCCGGCATAGGCCCACAATTGGTCACTGCTGGTGATAAGGGCTGCCTGTGCCGCCGACTCAAGCGTAAGACGGGTGAGATGTTGGGCGGCGCGGCTTACATCAGCCAGCCAGGGAGGGGTTGGGCTGGCGGGGGCTTTCGAAGATTTGCCCAGGGAAAGGGTCTTGGATTCTGGGAACATATTTTCAATCGTGTCGAACAGGTCGGGGAGATAGAAGGGTTTGGAAAGGTATTTTTCGGGAGATAATTCTTCCAGTGCTGGGTGCCGGTCAGCCTCGGCGATGGCGATAAATCGCAGGTCGGGCTGGATCTCGCGCAGGCGGTGGCCAATCGTCAGCATTTCCTGGCTGTCCTCCCCGGCATCGAGGAACGCCAGTGAGCAGTCTGTTTCCCGCAGGAAAGCGGCGGCCTTTTTTCCATCCCAAGCCACGTGGGCATTAAACCGCCCCGTCTCTTCCATGCTCTGGCGGATGAGTTCCCCGAAGGGAACATCGGGGGTGACGATGAGGATGTTGGTTCCCATCGAATATAGTGTATCACGGGGCGGGCAGAGAAGCAAGCGGT